>NZ_JBYSWK010000008.1:0-131217 GCF_058781025.1 Heyndrickxia sp. FW510-T9
GTAAAACAACGTTATTTGGGTTAAAAATCAATAAACTTGGTAAGAAAAGATGCCCCGAAACCAAGCCTACTTAGGATTTATAACAAAGGACGAAAAGCAACAATTATTGCGAAAACAGAGTTACTTTATAAATAAATATACAATTCCGATAAGGATAAAGCAGCCACATAAAACAAATAACACTTTTGCTAATTTCTCCATTATTCAAATTCTCCTCTTACGAAATACTGGCTCCAATAACAAAGGAAAGTCCTATTGAAATCATCATGGAAATAAACCCAACTGCACGGTTGTCATTTTCAATTTCTACGTCTATTTTAAACTTAGGCGTTAAAAATTCATAAATAAAATATCCGATTAATAGTAAAATAAATCCATAAACTCCCCACTTAATCATCACAAATAATGAATCATGATTGAGAATCGAATACCTGAAAATATTCGCAATACCAAAGATTTTTCCACCTGTTGCCATTGCTACTGCAATATTTCCTTTTTTTATTTCTTCCCAATTTTTATATTTCGTCACTATTTCAAATATGGTTAAAAATACAATCATACATAAAATAACAACACTATAATAACCGGCAGTTTGTACAAAATGATTTTCCCAAAAATGTTTCATGTAAATTAAATACTCCTTCATATCAAGATTAGAGGTGGAAGGACATATGGAAAGCAAGCAAGGCGCTTTCGCTTTTCTATATGTCTAGCTACAGCGCCTATCGGCTAACGAATTTCTACGTCTCCTCCCTACGATAAGTCAACATCAGGTGAAATTGGTAGTTCAATTTTCAATAGCTCGTGAACTACCTCAGCACGGTTTCCTTTATCTCAGTCGAAGACTACTCAGGTGAAATTACACTTCAAATTTCACTCATCCGTACGCCGATGTGCAAGGCGCTTTCGCTTTTCTTATTTAAATTCTACAACTGTAATCCCGCTGCCGCCTTCCCCGGCCTCTCCTAATCTTATACGTTTTACAGAGCGATGTTGTTTCAAATATTCTTGAACTCCTGATCTAAGGGCACCAGTACCTTTTCCATGAATAATAGAAACTCTCGGGTAGCCGGCTAATAATGCGTCGTCTATATACTTTTCCACTCTGAGTAAAGCATTTTCAAATCTTTCACCACGAAGATCAAGTTCTAGACTAACATGATAATCTTTTCCTTTCACCGTAGCAAGAGGCTTAGGGGTCACTTTCTTTTCAGATTGAACAAATTCCATATCCGATTCTTTTACTTTCATCTTCATAATTCCCATTTGAACTTGCCATTCATTATCCCCAATTTTTTCAAGGAGCTGACCTTTCTGATTAAAGCTCAGAACCTTTACCTCGTCGCCTGGGACTAATATGCGTTTTTTCTTGGTCGGCTTTGCAATCACGGACTTCTCAATAGAAGGAACTGCTTGTTCTAATTTTTTGCGCGCTTCTATTAATTCATGTTCTTTTATCTCGGCATGATGATTTATTCGCATTTTACGCAAATCACGAATAACATCCTCTGCTTCTTCTTTAGCTTTTTCTACTATCTTCGCCGCTTTTAATTCTGCTTTCTCAAATAATACATCCTGTTTCTCATAGAACTCGTTCATTTGTTTTTGTAAATCATTATGAAGCTTTTCTGATTGCTTTAAAAAATCCTGTGCCTTCAAAAGCTCGCGTTCTGCCTCACGCTTGCTATTTTCTAAAGCAGCGATCATATTTTCTACTTCATTACTTTCTGTCCCTATATGGGCACGAGCAGATTTAATAACATAATCAGATAAGCCTAATCGTTTGGAGATTTCAAATGCATTGCTTCGACCTGGAACACCAATCAATAATTTATAAGTCGGACTCAGTGTTTCTACATCGAATTCCACACTTGCATTAATAACACCTTCACGATTATATCCGTAAGCCTTTAATTCAGGGTAATGGGTTGTTGCAACCACTTTTGCCCCTCTTTGGTACACCTCGTCTAATATGGAAATTGCAAGAGCTGCTCCCTCTTGAGGGTCAGTACCCGCTCCAAGCTCATCGAATAATACTAATGACTCATGATCAACATATTTTAATATATCAACGATATTGACCATATGGGATGAAAAGGTACTTAAGCTCTGTTCAATCGATTGTTCATCGCCAATGTCTGCAAATACTTCTTTAAAGACGGCAATTTCTGAACCATCTAATGCGGGAATTTGCAAACCTGCAAGTGCCATTAAAGTACATATTCCGATCGTTTTTAAAGTAATGGTTTTCCCACCTGTATTCGGACCAGTAATAACCATCGTTGAATATTCTTTTCCAAGTGTTATGTCATTCGTCACTGCTTCTTCGATTGGTAACAGAGGATGTCTTGCTTTAAACAAATGGATAATGCCATTGTTATTTACTTTCGGCTTAGTACCTTTAATTGTTTTGCCGTAACGTGCTTTTGCAAAAATAAAATCCAGTTCACCAAGGACTTCGACTATAATCATCAAGTCGTTCGCAGCTTCGGCTACTTCAGCTGATAATTCCATTAAGATCCGTTCGATTTCCTGAATCTCTTTCATATGAATTTCTCTTAATTGATTATTTAATTCTACAACAGATTGCGGCTCAATAAAGAGTGTTTGTCCCGATGATGATTGGTCATGAACAATCCCACCATAGTTTGAGCGGTATTCTTGTTTTACAGGGATTACATAACGGTCGTTCCGTATCGTGATGATGGCATCCGAAAGCATTTTCGCAGCATTTTTGGAACGAATCAAGCTTTCAAGCTTTTCACGTATCCTTGTTTCATTTGAGCGAAGCTGCCCGCGAATATGCCTCAATGTATCGCTTGCAGAGTCTAATATTTCACCGTTTTCATCAATAGCTTGCTTAATCTTATGCTCTAGCGGGGTTAAAACTTCGATTTGCGAAACCTTCTCTGCTAAAATAGGTACTTCCACTTCGTTTTCGATTAAGCCCTCGATAAATCGTTTCATATTTTTAGATGCGAATATCGTGCTTGCTGCTTGCACTAATTCAATTGGATTCAAAACACCGCCAATCTCAGCTCTTTTTATATGGGCACGAATATCATATATCCCACTTAACGGTGCATGACCTCTTAACCGTAATGCATTAGCGGCTTCATCTGTTTCTGCTTGGAAACGTAAGACTTCTTCATAGGAAGAAGATGGTTTTAACGCTTGGATTTTTTCAGCCCCTAATGTGGAGGATGCATGCTCTCCTAGTAAATCCTTAATTTTATTAAACTCTAATGTCTTTAATATTTTTTCTTGCATTAAGTCAGCCTCCTGCCGTAGCTGTTACCCACGATTAAGAAATGCGATTAACTCTTCTGGTTCAAGTGTATTTAACACAGTATTTTTTTCAACCCAGCCTTTTCGCGCAGTTCCTACTCCTATATCCATATAATTTAAGTTTTCAATATGGTGGGCATCAGTATTAATCACGATTTTCACACCTTGCTCTTGTGCTTTACGAACATAAGCAGGCATTAAATCCAGTCTGTTTGGATTAGCATTCAATTCCAGAACAGTATTCGTTTCCTTTGCTAGTTCAATTAATAAATCAATATCTACATCATAACCTGGCCGTCTTCCTATTTTACGACCTGTTGGATGAGCAATAATATCAACATGCGGATTCATTAAAGCTGTTTTCAAGCGTTCAATTATTTTCGATTGGGGCTGTGAAAACCCCGAATGTATGGACGCAATCACAATATCCATCTCCGCTAATATTTCATCATCATAATCTAATGTACCATCGGGTAAAATATCCATTTCAATTCCGGATAATACTAATATATCATCATATTTTTCATTTAATCGCCTAATTTCTTCTTTTTGCTCTCTAAGTCTTTCCACTGTAAGACCATTTGCTACTTTAAGATATTGGGAATGGTCGGTTATCGCCATGTATTTATAGCCCTGTTTCCGACATGCTTCAATCATATCCTCTATGGAAGCTGTCCCATCTGACCATGTGGTATGCATATGGAGGTCACCTTTTATATCATTTAAAGAAACAAGCTCAATATTAGAATGAAACTCTGTTACTTCTTTGCCATCTTCCCGAATTTCAGGAGGGATGTAAGGAAGTCCAAAGTGATCGAAAAATTCATGCTCTGATGAAAAGGTATGAATATTTCCTGTTTCTTGATTTTCCACACCGTATTCGCTAATCTTCTCTCCGCGCTCTTTTGCAAGCTGGCGCATTTTAACATTATGATCCTTAGATCCGGTAAAATGATGAAGCGCAGTAACAAATTGTTCTGGTTTCACAAGACGAAAATCAATATTGATATCATACGTATCCGAAATGGTAATAGACACTTTTGTTTCACCGCTGGCGATTGCCTCAGATGCCTCATTTAATCTCAGCAATTGTTCCTTTACTAACTTTGGATTTGTAGTTGCAATCACATAATCTAAATCTTTTAACGTTTCCTGTAATCTTCTAAGACTACCTGCTCTTGAATATTTTTCGATGCCTTTCATTTCCTTAAGTGCTGCTTCGACTATGTCAATATATTTCAGCATATAAGCAAGGGAAAAGCGATCAGGCTTAGTGCCAATGGAGTCGATTGCCTCCAAAATCTTTTCCTCTGTCTTTTTCCCGAATCCCTTTAGTGCTTGAACTTCCCCTGACTCACAGGCATCTCGTAATGACTCGACATCAATCACACCTAGTTCCTGATACAAACGGGCAATCTTTTTCCCGCCAAGTCCCTGCAATTGCAATAAGGGAATAAGACCTTTTGGAACCTCTTCTTGAAGCTCCTTTAAAAATGTCGATGCACCGCTTGAAATATATTCTTCAATAACGGTAGCAGTGCCTTTCCCTATACCATTCAATAAAGTAAAATCCTCAATTTCCGATAATACTTTCGGTTCTGCTGTTAAGGAAGCAGCTGCTTTCCGAAAAGCAGCTATTTTAAAGGAGTTTTCTCCTTTTAATTCTAAATAAATAGCAATTTGCTCTAATAACCGGATAACATCTTTTTTGTCTATATTCATGAATTAACACCATCCCCATCCTAATTACCAACTCCATATCTATACTATATACTAGCAAATGAATGTAAAAAAAGAAAAAACTCCTCATTTTGAGAAGTTTTATCCTACATACTCTAGCCACCATTGCTTTACTTGATCGGATAAGATCGGAGTATTTTTAATAATTTCCTTGGCTAAAAATGATTTGTCGATCCAATGCTG
The DNA here is from genome assembly GCF_058781025.1 of Heyndrickxia sp. FW510-T9. Classification (NCBI taxonomy): domain Bacteria; kingdom Bacillati; phylum Bacillota; class Bacilli; order Caryophanales; family Bacillaceae; genus Heyndrickxia; species Heyndrickxia sp. FW510-T9. The sequence goes on from NZ_JBYSWK010000008.1 coordinate 5,212, forward strand.
GATAATTTCGATTGGAATTAAGGCCCCAATGTATAATACAATAAAGACAAGTAGGTAGACTTCAATAAATCCCAGAATACCACCTGCCCAAACATTTAATTGTTTAATCACCGGGAATTTAGCAACAAAGTCAAGCATATTACCAATAATATGCAAGATGATTTTTACAGCAAAAAAGATGATCGCAAAGGCAATAGCTCTGTAATATGCTTGTTCGAGATTCATTCCATCAAAGATCATTGTAAACGAAGCATTTTCATGCAAGGAAGGGTACGGTATCCAAAGCTTTAATTTTTCTGCAAAATCAGCATAATACATATATGCAACAATAAAGGCAATGATAAAGCCTGTCACATGAATTAATTGAAGAATAAAACCTCTTCTTAACCCATTAAAAAAACCGATCACAAAGATTAATAGTATTACAATATCAACCATGTCAGTTTCATTCCTTTATGTTTATTCTTTTTAGGTGTGGCAAAAAGATGTTCACAATCCTTACAAAAGCAATATATTGCTATGAATCAAATTCATTCCATCATTATGCCTTCTTCTAAAATACTAGATATTATCATAACACGAACCAAGCATTTTTGGGAAGAATTTGTCCACCCATGTCGATTAGGAAAGAAATATTAATTTAGAGAGTACTGTTAAAAATATAGAGTTCTAATCCGCCTTATGCATACACATTCACTAAAGTTATTCGAACCGAATAAAAGCCCGTTCACGTGCATGCATAAGGCTATATATCAACATCCATGGCATATCGAGTTTGGAGGAACAAAATGTCCAATATTATTATTCAAGCAGCACCAACTTTATTAGAGAAAATGAAAGCACATTATCAATCTTCAATTATTGAAAAAGTTCCACAAGGCGGACTGTTTGTAGCAAAAGAAAATAACTGCACTATTACCGCGTACCGTTCAGGAAAGGTCATGTTTCAAGGGAAAAATAATGAGTTGGAGGCAGTTAAGTGGGGAAATGCTGAGCCTTCAAAACCTTCTGGTGTTTCCAAAGCAAAAACATCCGGTTCCGCTCTTCCAGAAAATATTGCCACCATGTCCTTTATCGGCTCCGACGAGGTTGGAACTGGAGATTATTTTGGACCAATAACCGTTGTAAGTGCATATGTCAAAAAGGAGCAAATCCCATTACTGAAGGAGCTTGGCGTTAAAGATTCAAAGGATTTAACCGATCCACAAATCATGAAAATTGCAAAGGATTTACTTTCTGTTATTCCATATAGCTTACTTAAACTGAAAAATGAAAAATATAATCAATTACAGTCTTCTGGAATGTCTCAAGGGAAAATGAAAGCAATCCTGCACAATCAAGCATTGATTCATTTATTAAACAAGATTTCACCTGAAGAACCAGAAGGCATTCTCGTGGACCAGTTTGTCGAGGCAAATACTTATTTCCGCCATTTACAAGGCCAGAAGGAAATTTGTAAAAAGAATATGTTTTTCAGTACAAAAGGGGAAAGCATTCACATTGCCGTAGCTGCTGCTTCTATTTTAGCAAGATATGCTTTTGTAAAGGCAATGGATGAATTAAGTGCGGAGGCTGGTTTTACCATTCCTAAAGGGGCTGGTCATCAAGTGGACCAGGCTGCTGCAAAACTTATTAGGCTTAAAGGGGAAGTTTGTTTAGATCATTTTACAAAGCTACATTTTGCCAATACGGAGAAAGCAAAAAAACTTTTGCGGAATAAGTAGTTTCTTGTGAGGCGGCGCCCTTCACCCATTCCGGATAATCGGTATTGGTGTGTATTCGAATTCTGCGGACTTCAGATCCCTTATCTGTGACAAAACAAGCTGATTCCTGGGTCCCGCATATACATGTTCCGTTATTTTTGGCAAAAAACAGTGATTTTCTTATGTTTATAGAAAATAACCGGACACAGGTTCCGCTATTTGCTTAAAAAACCGCTTTTTTATCATATTTGAGGACTCACGTTCCGCTATTTGCAAAAATTCATAGAAAAACTGCTGTTTTTTGGCCAATAACGGATCTGGTGTCCGCTTAACCCTTGAAAATGCCCATTTTGTCACAGATAGCGGAATCTCTGTCCGCTTAAACTATGGTACTAAGTTTTTTACACATTATCGGAACTACCTTCTATTATTCTTTCAGGATGGGAATAAATATTAAACTGGTTTTTTCTAATAAAACCTACAACTGTTATCCCTAGATCATTAGCCAGCTCAATAGCCAATGTTGTTGGCGCTGATTTTGAAAGAACAATCCCTATTCCCATTTTAGCCACTTTTAATAAAACTTCCGAAGAAACTCTACCGCTAAAAGAAATTATTTTATCATTACGAGGTAGTTTTTCCTTCAAACAAATCCCATAAAGTTTATCAAGTGCATTATGACGACCTATATCGGTTTGAATATAAAGTAGTCCCTCAACATTGCAAAGAGCCGCATTATGAACCCCGCCGGTTTGCTGAAAATCAACGGATTGCTCCTGCATAAGCTTCATAAGACGAAAACATTGCTCATTTGTAATCTGGGTTTTACTAAAGACAGTTCTCGCTGTTCTTGCATCATTATGAAAATAAAATTGTCGACTTTTTCCACAACAGGAACCGATAAATCGCTTTGAATAAAATTCCTTATTAATAGATTGCTTTACCTTCAGGCTGATATAAACGAGTCCCTTTCCCTCGTCTACTGACATAGATTCGATTTCTTCGAATGTACGAATCAAACCTTCGGATGCTAAAAAGCCAATCACCAGCTCCTCTAAACTGGTCGGTGAACAGACCATTGTAGCAAACTCCTCATTATCAATAAAAATAGTAAGAGGATATTCAATCGCCACCTCATCCTCCATATCAACAAAGGAATTACCATCATATTTGACCATAGGTAAACTTTTCCTTACATTCTGATTCATGATTCTCCCTACTATCACAGAATATTCTTAATAATTATTAATCTTAGAGTAGCAAACTTTTAAGAAATTGTATAGAAAGACGCTATAAAATGAGTAACATAAGGGTCCTATCATAATTTGTAGATTTAGCTTGTATAATTTATATGATAAAATGAATAAAATGATTATAAAGGAGATGAGTATAATGTACGATGTATATACTAGTGTAAATAAACGGGAACTTATGGGATCGGTCTTAAAGGCATTTGCGCTTGCACTTTGTATGGCAGTAATCGGGATGCTTATCGGTACCATGGTACCACCAGCATTGTTTATGCCATTAATGGTTGTTGAATTCATCATGATTTTATCCGCATTCCTTTTAAGGAAGAAAAAGAGTGTAGGCTATGGATTCTTATACGCCTTTGCTTTTATCTCAGGGATTACAACCTATCCGATTGTTGCCTATTACTTAGCGACATCAGGAGCTAAAGTTGTTTTATCCGCATTCACTGCAACACTTGTTATCTTTGCAGTTATGAGTTTTGTCGGCACGAAAACGAAAAAAGATTTATCGTTCTTAAGCGGGATTTTAATGACAGCTCTACTTGCATTAGTGGTAATCGGATTGATTAATATCTTTTCACCGTTTTCCTCTACTGCACTCTTTGTTGCATCCATTATCGGAACAGTTGTCTTCTCACTTTACATTATGTTCGACTTTAATCGCATGAAGCGCATGGAATTTACAGAAGAAGCAGTTCCAATGCTTGCACTTAGTTTATTCTTAGACTTTATTAACTTGTTCATAGAGTTGTTAAGGCTGATTGGGTTTATTAGTAGGGATTAATAGACAAAACGCAGAACCAATTCAAGGTTCTGCGTTTTTTTATTATCCTCGTAATTCAGCACCGGCTTTGTCTTTCACCGCTGCAAGAACTTTATCATGTGCTTTTACCACTTCTTCATCTGTTAAGGTTCTTTCCGGATCCATATAAGTTAACGAGAAGGCGATGGATTTTTTGCCTGGTTCCATATGTTCCCCTTCATATAGATCGAAAATAGATACATTCTTCAATAATTTGCCGCCTGCGTTCTCAATAATTTCTTTTAGCTCACCGGCATTCACTTTACGATCTACCACTAGTGCGATATCGCGTGTCATCGCTGGGAAACGTGGAATAGCATTGTATTGAAGAGCTGAAACTTGATGTTCAAAAACTGGTTTCATATTGATTTCGTATACATACGTTTCTTTTAAATCCAAGTCTTTTTGAACTTGTGGATGTACCTGGCCCACATATCCAATTACGTTTCCGTCAAGGACAATCTCAGCTGTTCTTCCAGGATGCGTTCCTTCCACAGCAGCCGCTTGATAAGAGATGGAATCACTTACACCAAGTTCTTCAAACAATCCTTCAAGAACACCTTTTGCAACATAGAAATCAACTGGCTTTTTCTCGCCTTGCCATGGATGATTTAACCAAAGCCCTGTGATTGCTCCTGCTAAATGTTCATGTTCTTCTGGCTGCTCACTATCTGTTGTTTTTAGAAATACAGATCCAATTTCATATAAAGCAATAGAATCATTTTTGCGTGCATTATTATAAGAAACTACTTCTAAAACTTGCGGAACGATGCTTAAACGTAAATAGCTTCTTTCTTCACTCATCGGCATTGCAAGACGGATTGGTTCGCGCTTTTCAAGGGCAAATTGAGAAGATTTCTCTAAGCTTGTCAATGAATACGTAACCGCTTGGTTTAGTCCTGCTCCCTCTAAAAATCTTTTAGTCGTACGGCGTTTTCTTTGAATATCGTTTAACCCACCTGGAGTAGCAGCACCGGTTGGCAAGGTTGTTGGTAAATTATCATATCCATAAAGTCTTGCAACTTCTTCGATTAAATCTTCTTGGATGGTAATGTCTCCACGGCGTGTTGGAACAGTAATAGTAAAGGTGTCATTGTCAACCTCAACGCCAAATTGCAAGCGATCGAAAATGTCCTTCACTTCTTCTTTTGTGATGGAGGTTCCTAAGAAAGAATTAATTTTTTCAAGTGAAATGGATACAACAGCAGGTTCCACTTTTAAAGAATTAACTTCAACTGTACCATCAAGAACTTCACCACCAGCATATTTAGCCATTAATTGGGCTGCTCTTTCTGCCGCAGCATGAACTCGATTTGGATCAATGCCTTTTTCATATCTTGCACTTGCTTCACTTCGTAAGCCAAGATCTTTTGATGCATTTCGGACTGTTTGAGCGTCGAAATATGCGGATTCAAGTAAGACTGTAGTTGTATCAGAAGTAACCTCTGAATTCGCACCACCCATTACACCTGCCATCGCCACAGGTTCTTTACCATTGGTAATAACAAGATGGTTAGCTTTTAATGTTCTTTCGGCATCATCAAGAGTGACGATTTTTTCCCCTTCATGTGCTAAGCGGACTACGATTTCTTTTGAGCCAAGTTGATCATAATCAAATGCATGTAATGGCTGACCATACTCTAAAAGGATAAAGTTTGTAATGTCTACCACATTGTTATGTGGACGAATCCCTGCAGACATTAATCTAGTTTGCATCCATAATGGGGATGGACCAATTTTTACATTTTTAATCACTTTTGCTGTATAGAGTGAATTTTCTTCTTTTGCTTCCACTTTAACAGAAATATAATTGGAAGCTTTTTCAGAAGAGTGCTCATGGCAGGCGCTTGGAAGCTTTACTTCTTTCCCTAAAATAGCTCCCGTTTCATAAGCTACACCAAGCATGCTTAAACAATCAGATCGGTTTGGCGTTAAGCCTAACTCTAGCACTTCATCATCAAGATTCAATAATGCTAGTGCATCAGCTCCAACTTCCACATCATCAGGGAAAACAAAAATTCCTTCCGCAAATTCTTTTGGAGCAAGTTTCGCATCGATTCCAAGCTCTTTAAGAGAGCAAATCATCCCGTTTGATTCTTCTCCACGAAGCTTTGAACGTTTGATTTTAAAATTGCCGGGTAAAACAGCACCAACTGTTGCTACCGCAACCTTTTGACCTTTTGCAACATTAGGTGCACCACATACGATTTGTACTGGTTCCCCTTCTCCTAAATCAACTTGGCAAACGTTTAATTTATCAGCATCTGGGTGCTTCTCACGTTCCAATACATGGCCCACGACGACACCACTTACACCCTTGCTCTTTTGTTCTACACCTTCAACCTCGATACCGCTGCGTGTTATTTTTTCCGCAAGGTCCCCGGCTTCAACTCCTGTTAAATCTACATATTCTTGCAGCCATTTATAAGAAACTAACATTTATATCCCTCCTACTATAATTAGGATTTTCACCTAATTGTTGCCCTTCGAATTTTGTTTAATTTCCTAATAAGATTTCATTCGGGGCATCTTTTCTTTTATAAGAAATCCATCTACCCTCAGAATCAGAAACTTTATAGTTTTTCCTTACACAAACAACAATAATAAAGAAAAGAACCTTTACTCCTGAACAGCAAATTGCTTTAAGAAGCGAATATCATTTGTATAGAAATGACGAATATCATCAATACCATACTTTAACATCGCAATACGCTCAGGTCCCATTCCAAAAGCAAATCCTGTATATTTTTTCGAATCAAATCCGGCCATTTCAAGAACATTTGGATGAACCATCCCTGCTCCTAAAATTTCAATCCAGCCAGTACCTTTACATACATTACATCCTTCACCACCGCAAATCTTGCAAGTGATATCCATTTCAACAGATGGTTCTGTGAATGGGAAGAAGCTTGGGCGTAGGCGGATTTCACGATCTTCACCGAACATTTTCTTCGCAAACACTTGAAGAGTGCCTTTTAAATCACCCATTGTGATGTTTTCATCCACTACTAATCCTTCGATTTGCATGAATTGATGAGAGTGTGTCGCGTCATCATTATCACGACGATATACTTTACCAGGGCAAATAATTTTTACTGGTCCTTTACCTTCATGCTTTTCCATCGTTCTAGCTTGCACAGGAGATGTGTGAGTACGAAGCAGCAACTCTTCTGTAATATAGAAGGAATCCTGCATATCACGAGCCGGATGTCCTTTCGGCAGATTTAATGCTTCAAAGTTATAATAGTCCTTTTCTACCTCAGGACCTTCTGCCACTTGATAGCCCATTCCGATAAACAAATCTTCAATTTCTTCAATCACCTTTGTTAAAGGATGTTGGTTACCGATCTTTACTGGACGGCCAGGAAGAGTGATATCAATTGTTTCAGAAGCTAATTGCTTCTCAACAGCTGCCGCTTCTAATGCTTTTTGCTTTGTTTCGATTTTTTCACTGATTGCTTCTCTCACTTCATTTGCAAGAGCACCCATTTTAGGTCGTTCTTCAGCAGATAGTTGACCCATTCCTCTTAAAACTTCGGTAATCGGTCCTTTTTTTCCTAAATACGCAACACGAATATCATTAAGTACTTTTAAATCTTCAGCTTGCTCAATTTTTTGTAGAGCCTCTGCTTGAAGCTCTTTTAATTTTTGCTCCATGTTTTTTCCTCCTTTATTAAAAATGGCTATATTAATTAATCTGTTTTATAGCCTTGGTGCGTACACAGGAACGAATTTTTTTCTGGGCGAATAATTATAGTGAACGTGTACGCCGTATCAAGGCGGTTTGAACAACTATTATTGCCTGAAATATAAAAAAACCCCGTCTCCACAAAGGGACGAGGTTATCATCGCGGTACCACCCTAATTAACATAAAATAACATTATGTTCACTTACTTTGATAACGGTTTTTCACCGAAGCATCTTTACGTTTCAAGAAACGGTCCCGATGCTGACTCCAGGGGTGAACTTCACTTATTTTTTCATAAAAATGCTTTCAGTCTTAGGCATTTTCTCCCTGCATGAAATTCATAAGCTACTTTTCCCTATCATTGTCTTTCATTTTAATTCAATTGTTTTTATTATAGTATTTTGTGAAATGATTTTCAAATGTATTTTGATATATTATGTCATTTTTTATATATGGTAACGCCTAATTTTTAAAATAATACATCAAAATGCCAGCAGCGACTGCAACATTCAATGATTCACTCTTTCCGAAAATTGGGATGTACAGATTTTTATCTGTTAAAGATAACACTTCTTTAGATACACCATTTCCTTCGTTACCTAGAATAAGGGCGAAAGACGGTTCTGGCTGCACTTCTTTATACGAAATTCCATTTTCTAGAGCTGTACCGTATATTGGTACATTTGCATCTTTAAGTTTGGGAATCCATTCCTGCAAACTTCCCGTTAAAAATTCTACATGAAGGTGGCTACCTTGAGCAGACCGAAGAACCTTCGGATTATATATATCTGCGGTGCCTTTACCTAAAATAATAGCATCTATCCCTGCAGCATCTGCCGTACGAATCATAGTACCAAGATTTCCAGGGTCTTGAACACCATCAAGTAATAAAAATGATTTTCCTGAGAAGTTATCAAGCTTGGTCCTCTTTATTTTACATATAGCGAAAATACCTTGAGTCGTTTCTGTATCAGAAATCATTCTGCTTATTTCCGGTGTAACTCTAGTTATCGATAGATTACTCACGTCCCAGTTTGCAGGGATATCCACTTCTTCACTAATGATTATCTCTAAAACTTCCTCTTTATACTGTAAAGCTTCCTCCACTAAATGAAAGCCTTCTAGAATATATGTATTTGTTTTCTCACGTTCTTTTTTGGTTAAAAGCTTCTTCCATTGCTTAATTTGCGGATTTTGAACAGATTGGATATATTTCACAAGTTTTTTCTCCTTATTATTACTTGTCTACCATTATAACTTATTTTTCATACATAGAAAATTTACTAGGTGTAATGATAAGAGAGATAAGATTAAAAAGGAGTGTGTCTTCATGAACTTAAATCTTCGAAATGCCGTTATTCACAATGTCTCCGGGAATACCCAAGCGGAATTAAAGGATACGATTGTTGACGCGATTCAAAGAGGCGAGGAAAAAATGCTGCCGGGATTAGGCGTTTTATTTGAAGTAATTTGGAATAATGCAGATCAACAGGAACAGAATATGATGCTTGATACGTTAGAACAAGGATTAAAACAATAAACGAGTTTGGTCTGTCCGGATTATCCTTTGATTCGGACAGGACTCTGCGGTTTCTCGCTTGGTCTGTCCGAATTATCCTCTGAATTGGACAGTTATCTTCCATTTTAACGGACTACTTACCATTCTTTTTCTTCAGCTTGTCCTTTTGAACCCTTATAAAGGACAGCTTGATTTGCTTTTTGCTCCTCTTGTCCTTTTAAACTCTTTTAAAGGACAGCTTGACTTGCTTTTTACTCCATCTTGTCCTTTTAAACACTTTTAAAGGACAGCTTGACTTGCTTTTTACTCCATCTTGTCCTTTTGAACCCTTTTAAAGGACAGCTTACACTGATTTCTGCTCCCACTTGTCCTTTTGAACCTTAGAAAGGACAGCTTACACTGTTTTCTGCTTCAACTTGTCCTTTTGAACCCTTTTAAAGGACAGCTGACCTTGATTTCTGCATCAGCTTGTCCTTTTGAACCTTTATAAAGGACAACTTTCCCTGTTTTCTGCTTCAACTTGTCCTTTTGAACCCTTTTAAAGGACAGATTACCTTGATTTCTGCATCAGCTTGTCCTTTTAAACTCTTATAAAGGACAGCTTTCCTTGTTTTCTGCTTCAACTTGTCCTTTTGAACCCTTTTAAAGGACAGATTACCTTGATTTTTGCTTCAACTTGTCCTTTTGAACCCTTTTAAAGGACAGATTACCTTGATTTTTGCTTCAACTTGTCCTTTTGAACCCTTTTAAAGGACAACTGACCTTGATTTTTGCTTCAACTTGTCCTTTTAAACTCTTATAAAAGACAGCTTTCCTTGTTTTCTGCTTCAGCTTGTCCTTTTAAACTCTTATAAAGGACAGCTTTCCTTGTTTTCTGCTTCAGCTTGTCCTTTTAAACTCTTTTAAAAGACAGCTTTCCTTGTTTTCTGCTTCAGCTTGTCCTTTTGAACTCTTATAAAGGACAACTTTCCTTGTTTTCTCCTTCAACTTGTCTTTTTGAACCCTTATAAAGGACAGATTACATCACTTTCCGCTCACTCTTGTCCTTTTGATCCCTTATAAAAGACGACTAACCCTGATTTCCGCTCCCTATTGTCTTTTAAAGCCTTATACTCCATTACGTTAATCCATATGTGAAAATTTTGATAGAAAAAACACACGAGATTTCCACTGCGAAATGTCGTGTGTTTGATAATTGCTTTTCTTTCCTTACTCAAATGTAATTCTATTTACAGTATCACTATCTAAGCGTTTAATTACTTCTGTAATTAGCTTCACTGCGTTTTCATAATCATCACGATGCAGCATGGCAGCATGTGAATGAATATAACGAGTTGCTATCGTAATTGCAAGTGATGGCACTCCGTTTGCAGTTATATGAATGGAACCTGCATCTGTCCCACCACCTGGGATGGATTCATATTGATATGGAATATTTAATTCATCCGCAACACCAACGACAAAATCACGAAGCCCTTTATGGGATACCATAGATGCATCAAATAGGATAATTTGCGGACCTTCACCCATTTTACTCATTGCTTCTTTGTCGGAAACTCCTGGTGTATCGCCGGCGATACCTACGTCTACAGCAAACCCGATATCCGGTTTGATCACATGAGCAGCAGTTTTGGCGCCGCGAAGACCGACTTCTTCTTGTACATTTCCTACACCGTAAACAGTATTCGGATGGCTTTCATTTTTCAAGTTCTTAAGAACATCGATCGCAATTGCGCAGCCAATACGGTTATCCCACGCTTTTGCTAACAGCATTTTTTCATTATTCATAACGGTAAATTCGAAATAAGGTACAACCATATCTCCTGGCAATACGCCCCAGGCAAGCGCTTCTTCCTTACTGGATGCGCCAATATCAATGAACATATCTTTGATTTCATATGGCTTTTTACGCACTTCAGCTGATAATACATGTGGCGGCTTAGAACCGATAATACCTGTGACATCGCCTTTTCTTGTGACAATTGTTACGCGTTGGGCAAGCATGACTTGTGACCACCAGCCACCAACGGTTTGAAAGCTAATAAAGCCTTTGTCATCAATTTTTGTTACCATGAATCCAACTTCATCTAAATGGCCAGCTACCATGATTTTCGGACCGTTTTCATTGCCTACTTTTTTCGCAATTAAGCTTCCTAAACCATCGGAAGTTACTTCATCAGCGAATGGTTCTATGTATTTTTTCATTACATCATGAACTTCACGTTCGTTTCCTGGAATCCCTTTTGCATCTGTCAGGTCTTTCAGCATTGTTAATGTTTCATCTAATTTCGCCAATATCATGACCTCCGAATTAATAATATTTATCTTCTCTATTATAATAGAACGAATCAAAATGCACAAAAATTCTGCTATTAATATCCTTACCCTTGTCTTTAATATTTTATTTTATTTATGCTAAATGTTCACGATTCTTTCTTTTCTCGCGTTTCCCGAAAACAATTTTAAAATTGAAACTAATTTCTATTTTTATCGTAAGTATAGAACGAAAAAGGAGGTTTCTTTAACATGAACTTGTTAGAATGTATTAATAGCAATTCTTTTAAGCATTGTACCACTTATTTTGTATATTTTTCTTCTAGTTTGGGTACATTCCATAAAAACAACTAACCAAAAACAAGTGGAGCAAAATGAACAAATCATTAGATTGTTACTTGACATTAATCATAACTCGAAAAATTCACAAGTGTAGTCAAAAATAAAAATGCCCTTTAACGGGCATTCCTTCATATTCATGAAGTTTCATTAAAAAATTCACGCCACTTCATGACAATTACTTTTTCTCTTAATATAAAAAACAATATGGAGAGTGCAAGTAAAATCATCACTATTATACCTGGTGTAAAACGGGAAATGAATTGTCCGAATACAGTGTAGAAAAAGACTAGAGGAATATTAGTTATTACAGAGCCTTTCATGTAGTCACGAAAATTCGGGCTTCTTTCTAATAAACAGATCGTTAAAAGTTGATAATGTATGAATGGAATAAGACGTAAAATAGCGATTTGACCAACGGTTAGCTTTGCGCGATGCCCGAACCATTTTTGTTTAATCTTTACGAATTTATCATAGGTGCGCGGCATTTTTTTAAGCCAAACATAGCTGATTGCGGACAATAGCAGTAACCCTATTAAAGAATAAACAATTCCGAGTAAGCTTCCAAATAGAATTCCTCCTGCCATACAAACGACTGCAACAGGGATAAATAGAAATTGCCTTAGTAAATGGAATAAGATAAAGAGGAATGGGGCTAAAATGGCACTACTTTCAACAAATGAAAATAAGATCAATAATTGATCATTCACCTTCTCACCCGCCTTCGATGATTTCTCTTGGATGACTGACATATAATATAACATATTGAACAAACATAATTGTTATTACTCAAATATGTAAAATGAGATAGAAAAGGACTAGATCCAGCAGTGCTAAAATCGGAAATCCCCATTTAAAATTACGATGCTTTGTTTTATGGTGAAATAGATTCATCCCAATCGTCGTTCCACATGCCCCACCAATAATTGCAATTGTCCATAGCGTTTTTTCCGGGATTCTCCATTTATGTTTTTTTGCATAACTTTTATCCACCCCCATGATAATAATCCCCGCTAAATTGATAATGATAAAATAAGCAATAGCAATCTTACTTAACACTCTTCTCCCTCCTATTATGTAAAAAGCCATTCTCTGGAACTAGAGAATGGCTTTTTAGGTCTAGCTACAGCGCCTATCGGCTAGCGGATTTCTCCGTCTCCTCCCTACGATAAGTCAACATCAGGTGAAATTGGTAGTTCAAATTTCAATAGCTCGTGAACTACCTCACTGTGTTTCCTTTATCTCAGTCGAAGACTACGAAATCCGTACGCCGATGGGCAAGGCGCTTTCGCTTTTCTTATTTAGAAAATTGTGTTTTAGCTTGGTTAGCAAGTTCTGCAAATGCTTTTTCATCATGAATAGCAAGATCAGAAAGCATTTTACGGTTTACTTCGATACCAGCAAGCTTAAGACCATGCATTAAGCGGCTGTAAGAAAGACCGTTAATACGTGCAGCTGCATTGATACGAGTAATCCATAGCTTACGGAAGTCGCGTTTTTTCTGACGACGGTCACGATAAGCATACATATAAGATTTCATTACTTGTTGATTTGCAACTTTAAATAATGTATGTTTTGAACCAAAATAACCTTTTGCTAATTTAAGAACTTTTTTACGACGTCTGCGGGTAACTGTTCCGCCTTTTACACGTGGCATAATATTTCCCTCCTATATCAAATCGTTCAATTACTTAAGATTGTCAAGCATATGGCGAATGCGTTTGAAATCACCTTTAGAAACAATTGCTGCTTTACGAAGCTTACGTTTTTGTTTTGTAGATTTATTTGCAAATAAGTGGCTTGTGTAAGCATGAGAACGTTTTAACTTGCCAGAACCAGTTCTCTTGAAACGCTTAGCTGTGCCGCGGTGAGTTTTCATTTTTGGCATGGGGTATTCCTCCTCATTACATTACTTTTCAGTTTTTGGTGCAAGAACTAAAAACATACTGCGTCCGTCCATTTTAGGCTTTGATTCCACTGTACTTACCTCTGCACAAGCTTGTGCGAAACGATCAAGTACTCGTTGACCAATTTCTTTATGTGTAATAGCGCGGCCTTTGAAACGAATGCTTGCTTTTACTTTATCTCCCTTTTCAAGAAACTTAAGGGCATTGCGAAGCTTTGTATTAAAATCATGTTCTTCAATGGTAGGGCTCAAACGAACCTCTTTAATACTGATGACTTTTTGATTTTTACGTGCTTCTTTATCTTTCTTTTGCTGTTCAAAACGATACTTACCATAGTCCATAATTCGAGCTACTGGTGGTTTCGCATTTGCTGCAACCAGAACAAGATCAAGGTTCACCTTTGAAGCAATTTCAATTGCTTCATTACGAGATTTAACACCAAGCTGTTCACCGTTTTGACCGATTAATCGCACTTCACGTGCACGAATGCCATCGTTAACCATCATATCTTTACTAATAGTTAGCCACCTCCAAGGTATTTTTCGAGCAATCAGAAAATCTTATGATTACAAAGAGTAACTATAGCTCGTCTTATGCTTCCTGGAAGCCAAGGCAAGCTAGAATAAATGGTTTGGGTTAAAGAAACGTTGCTTTTCACCATCCTGAAGCGTTTTGTATCGTCAGGTTTCTAAAAAACAATAAAAAAGTGCGGGAGAAAGTTCCCGCACTTACATTCACGCATGAATAGTTTTGAATGTGATGAATTTCGAAACCTGCCAACTGCAACACATGCGTCAATCAGGCGAGAAGCGGGAGCTTCTTCTTTTCCTCAAACGAATATTCAATTTACCTTAGATAATATATCATATAATATTATTTGATGTCAATGGCTTTCTACTTTTTACTTTTTCAAACAACATCATTAATATTATCAAAGATTCTTTCAATGCGCAATAGATTTTCTATTATTTTTGCACTTCTGCTTTTAAGCTTGCAAGAAATTGTTCAAACGGTACCGTTTCGGATTTTTGTTCTCCATATTTTCTTACATTTACCGCATTTTCGCTAACTTCATTATCGCCTACTACAAGCATATATGGAATTTTTTGCATTTGAGCCTCACGAATCTTATAGCCCATTTTCTCGTCACGGACATCTAACTCAACCCTAAATCCTGCTGCACGAAGCTTTGCTTCAACCTGCTTAGCATAGTCTAAATGGGCATCTGGAGAAACAGGGATAATAGTTGCTTGAACTGGTGCTAACCATGTAGGGAATGCCCCTTTATATTCCTCAATCAAGTACGCAACAAAGCGTTCCATTGTGGATACTACACCACGGTGAATAACAACTGGACGATGTGGTTTTCCGTCTTCACCAATATAGTTTAAGTCAAATCGTTCAGGAAGCAAGAAATCAAGCTGTACAGTAGATAAAGTTTCATCTTTACCTAATGCAGTACGAACTTGTACATCTAGTTTTGGACCATAGAAGGCAGCTTCTCCTTCTGCTTCAAAATAGTCTAAGCCAAGATCGTCCATCGCGTCCTTTAACATGCTTTGTGCCTTATTCCACATCTCATCATCATCAAAATACTTTTCCTTATCCTCTGGATCACGATAAGAAAGTCTGAAAGAATAATCCGTTATATTAAAGTCTTTATAAACTTCAATGACTAATTCTACTACTCGTTTAAATTCATCGCGAATTTGATCCGGACGAACAAAAATATGAGCATCATTTAAAGTCATCCCCCGCACCCTTTGCAGTCCTGATAAGGCACCTGACATTTCGTAACGATGCATCGTTCCAAGTTCAGCAATTCGGATTGGCAGTTCACGATAGCTATGAATGCCATTTTTAAAGACCATCATATGATGTGGACAGTTCATTGGACGTAGTACTAGTTGTTCATTATCCATATCCATGACAGGGAACATATCCTCTTGGTAATGATCCCAATGCCCGCTTGTTTTATATAGATCCACACTACCCATGATGGGTGTATAAACGTGATCGTATCCTAGGCTTTCTTCTTTATCCACAATATATCGTTCAACCACACGGCGAATAGTTGCGCCTTTAGGAAGCCATAATGGCAAGCCTTGTCCTACTTTTTGTGATGTCATAAATAAATTTAATTCTTTCCCGATTTTACGATGATCCCGCTCTTTTGCTTCTTCTAATAAGCGAAGATGTTCTTCTAAGTCTTCTTTTTTGAAGAAGGCTGTTCCATAAATACGTTGAAGCATTTTATTGTCACTATTACCTCGCCAATATGCACCTGCAATACTTAAGAGTTTGAATTCTTTAATCTTTCCAGTAGATGGCACGTGGACACCACGGCAAAGATCAATGAAATCTCCTTGTTCATATACTGTAACGTTTTCTCCCTCAGGAATGGCATCGATTAATTCTTGTTTATATTCATCTCCGGCAAATAGTTGCTTCGCTTCTTCGCGGGATACTTCTTTCCGGATAATTTCAATATTTTCATTTACAATTTTTTTCATTTCTTTTTCGATTTTAGGAAGGTCTTCTGGTGTAATCGAAACATCGATATCCATATCATAATAGAACCCGCCTTCAATTACGGGACCAACGCCTAGTTTTACATTATCAAACAAGCGTTTAATCGCCTGAGCCATTAAATGTGCTGTACTGTGGCGAAGAATTTCTAGTGCTTCCGGTTGATCAGGAGTAATAATTCCAATCACGCCATCTTCATGGATTGGTGTGCGCAAATCAATCAATTTGTCGTTCAATTTTCCTGCAAATGCTTTTTTCTTCAAGCCAGGACTAATGGATGCTGCAATATCTTCTGTTGTTGTTCCACTGGCAAATTCCTTAACAGCGCCATCTGGAAACGTAATTTTAATGTCAGACATATATGTCCACTCCTTTAATTTATTAAAAATAAAAAAACCCGTCCCTATGGAAAGGGACGAGTATTATTTACACGTGGTTCCACCCTATTTTTCATCACTAAATAAATAGAAATGACTTAGGAAATTTTTAACGGAATTTAGCCGTCAACTATTACTAATATTCATAGTTGAAGTTTAGAGGTGGTAAGTATTCGTATCGTGTTAGAAAGCTTTCACCATTACTTTCCTCTCTGAAAACCGTAAAAGAATACCCTTGTCCTCATCATTACTTTTCGTATGTTTCAATTCGTATGTACGTTATTATAGAAGTTTCTTTTCAGAAAATCAAGAGTATGCGAATTTTTTTCCTTTACCAATGGCTCTTTTCTTAAATCATGCTGCTTTTGTATCAATCTATACGAAAACAGCCTTATTTATTTGCAGCTTTTCCAAGATAAATTGATCTTTCCTCCCAAAATTGATCCTTAGTTCCGAGAATAATTCTTTCTTCAAAAATTTTTTGAAGTGTACGAATTAACCCATTATCGAATGAATCCGCATAAAGGTATATTTTATTGGGAGCAATTGATAATAATGGTGCGATAGTTACAGAATCTATATAGATGGGGTGATTGGTTAATAGTCTCCGATCTAACAATTGAGTAAGATTGCTTTTTGTCATTTCTTGAAATTGTTCATTATAGAAAATGCCATATTCTTCGAAATAAATTCTTACCACATCTAATTTAGATTCACGGTTTTGTATATATTCTCTTAACATCTGGATAAATACCTGATATTCTTGCTCCATTTTATATTCATCGATAGCTAATTCTACGTATACAATGATTTGTTCGTAATAATCCTTCAATCTAAATTTCGTAAGGGAATCAAATGAAACGGTATCGTATTGTTCTAATAAAGCAGAGACTGCTTGACGAATCATTTTTGTTTCATTTATTCCACCGATGATAGAAGTTAATTCGGGTCTATCGCCATTAAACATCTCAATAACAATCTCCAAAATATTATTTTGTTCGTCTTCCTCTTTATAGAAGAAATACTCTGATAAGATATCTTTTACCCAATCATTTCGCTTCTTTTGCATAATAAATTGGATGAATCCAGATTGAACATTTTCTAGCGAAATGGCGGAAAGATCTATTGTTAAAAAATATTGTTTTTGATTTTGAAAGATTGTTTCGTGGAACCATATTTCTTTGTCTCTTTTTATAAAATATTCATGCAGCCACACGGCATCATCTAAATGTTTAAAAATAAAATCCAACATTAGCCCCCCTTGCTATGGAAAATTCCATGTTATATATATATGGGGGGCTTGGTTATTTTAGAAGTCGTGGATAAAAAACAATCATGACTGCTTTCAGGCAAGGGATGTAATTGTTGGTCGATTTACTTCTTTTCGCAGTTATTCGGCACATCTAAAGCTTGTTCAAAAGGGTTGACCAAAATTTTATTTTTTATATGAAAAAAGAGCCAAGTCACTACTTTGGCTCTTAACTTCTCATATTTGGTCCTTCTACTAAAATTGGAGTGGAGAGATATTTCACTCTTTCCATAATCCTAGCAGCTTTCATCCGTTCTTCTTCTCCTCGTTGTGAATATGTGAGGTGATGCTCTAAGCCGCCATAATCGAAATTCGATGTGAAAAAAGTTGGCAAGTTTTCTTGCATTCTAAACTGGAGAATAGATCCTAGAATTTCATCACGAGTCCAGCTTGTCATGGCCTCAGCACCAATATCGTCCAGCATTAGCACCGGCGCATTCTTGACCATTTCAAGTTTTTCATTTAACGTATGATCCGCTAATGATTGTTTCATTTCTCGGAAAAATTCGGGAACATAAACAAGTAACGAAGATACTTGCTTATGTTCGGCTAAATGATTGGCAATCGCTCCTAAAAGGTATGACTTTCCAACACCAAAGCTACCATGAAGAAATAAGCCTTTTTGCTTTTTTTCGGTTTCATATTCTCTGACAAATCGTTCAGCAAATTCGTAAGCATTTAGTCTTCCAACAGATTTCAATGAAAATTCACCAAAGGACGCATGCAAAATATCTTTCGGAACATATAAACTTTGAATTAATTTTTCATTTTTCTTTCGTTCATCGTATGCAATTTTTTTGCGACATGGGCGATAATGAACATCAATATCATTTTTTCGTAAAACTAGCTCCGGTTCATACCCTTGCATCATATTAACACAGCGGTCTAAACTGGAACATTTCCCGCAATCCTTTGTTTGCGAAATGTACTCATATAATTTCATCAAACTCTTTTCGACCATGGAGGTAGTAACCTCTCCTGGATTTTGCAATAAAAATTCTCGAATATGAGGATGATTTAATATTTCTTGCTTCATTTCATTATACGTTTTTTGAAAACTACTGTTTTTTGATAGCTTTTTTAACGTATCATTAATATTCTCCAACGTATTCACCTCCTATTTTTTATATTTTTGTTGGATGGATTCAAGTCTTTTCCGCTTTTCTTCCAAAGATTCTTCCGCAGTCGCTTCACCTTGTTCATTATTTTGCTTGTCATCCTTTTCCATGAACCACTCAGGTAGCTTTTCAGTTCGGATTGTTTTCCTGCTAGAACTTTTTTGTGTATTTTTATTTTCTGCCCATTGTTGATATTGACGATGTTCACTTTTTGCTAATTCCATTGCCTCTTTAACTGTTTTTACCTTTTTACGAGTCCAATGAGATGCAATTTTCTCCATATAATTCTTTGTTAGCTTCATATCCGTTTTTAATAATACATATTGTATTAAGACATTAATGACTCCAGGTGAGAGTTTTTGCTGAAACATAATATCTTCAATCGCTTGCAGATCGCCTTTTGACGGTTCTCCGCCATCAGAAATATCAATTAACAGCTGCCTTGGAGAAGTCGTTTCAAGATAATGAACAAGCTTATCTTCACGTGTATCTCCAACTTCAATCATTGTACGGTCTTTTAATGGTTGCAGTCGATCAACAAGTTTCGGCAAGTCATTTGCATGTTCAAGTTGATACCAATCACGAGCCGCCTTCCTAAGTTCATCGATATCAATGCTTTGTTCTGCATTTAAGGCACTTAAGAAAATATTCTGCATATCAATAGCATTAATGTGATATAAGAATGAAAGCTTCATAATTGCTTCTTTCACACTTGTAGAAATAACTTTCTGCGGTAAAATTAAACCCTTTAGACCAGATAAAAATAACTCAAAATCGAAGTTTACTTCCTCAATTCTTATATTTTCTGGACTCATTTTTGAATGAAATTGTAGGTCTTCATGAATATTACTTTCCTCGTGCGCCTCATGACTATTTATTAAATAATCCCCATTGCCAGATAAAAAAACATCCTGAAAGGAACGTGTAATTTCTTGATATTCGTCTTTTTTAAAGGCTTTATCAATAAAAAACTTCTTTAATTTCAAAAAATGCTGCTTTCCTAATTGTTTATATAAAAATACATTTAGAATTCCATCAGTAAAAAATTGTTCAGGAGTAAGTGGAGGCTGCAGTTCATAAACAAAGATTCTCTCTTCATTACTGTTTTTCACGTATGTCTTCAACAAACCAATGCCCTCTAATTTTAGGCGTGCATCATAAATATCGCGTAAATTTAATGATAAAAAATTCATCAAATGATAATGCGTACATTCTTCAGACCATAATCGATTTCCTTCTATTTCATTCCAAAGAGAATTATATAAACTAAAACAATTTACTCCAATAAGTGGCTGATAAAGTAATGAGATAACTTTACGATCATATTCATGCAATATCCCATTTGTTAAAACTTGGTATCGATCAACCGGTTGTATCTCATTCCAAAACTGTTTCATGAAAGCCACATCCTTGCAAAAATCAATAATGAAAAAGACTAGAACGAAAAATCTCTAGCCTTCTACTATTCCTTTTTGATTAGTTCCTTTAATTCTTCTAAAAACACGTTTAGATCTTTAAATTGTCTATAGACCGATGCAAATCTAACATATGCCACCTCATCTACAGATACAAGCCTGTCCATCACGAGTTCACCGATTTTTTCAGAGTTAACCTCAGAATATCCTAGATTACGTAGCGTTTTTTCAATTTCTAATGAAATTCTTTCTATTTCAGCTAGCGCAACCGGCCGTTTTTCACATGCCTTTATGAGCCCTCTTAAAATCTTCTCACGGGTGAATTCCTCGCGAATCCCTTCTTTTTTCACTACAATCAGTGGGGTTTCCTCTACTTTTTCAAAGGTCGTAAATCGATATAAACATTCCTCACATTCACGCCTTCTTCTTATTGCACGTCCTTCATCAACGTGGCGAGAATCAATCACACGAGTTCCATTATTTTGACATGACGGACATTTCATTATATCAGCTCCGTTTATATGTACATAGTTATTTTCATCATATATAAAAGAAGCCAAAATCACAAGAAATATTCTTTTAGCAGTACAAAAAAACGAGGAGAAAATACACCTCGTTTTACTTTTTAATTCATTTTTAAAGAGCAGTTATTTTAGATTGTTTTACTTGGACAGGACCCATTCCACGAGGCAATTCAATTGTTTCACGTGTCTCGGCACCAAGGCTTTCAGCAATATAGTTAGCGGCAATATTTGGATCTAAATTACCGCAAGTGTATACATCAATACTTGCATATCCATGTTCAGGAAAGCTATGAATTGTTAAATGAGATTCCGAAATAATAACAACTCCGCTTACACCTTGTGGTGCAAATTTATGAAATGCTACCTCACGAATTTCAGCACCTGATTTCAATGCTGCATCAACAAACGTTCTTTCAACAAACTCCATATTATTGAGTTTTTCAAAATCACAGCCCCATAATTCAGAAATTACATGACGACCCATTGTTTCCATTGATCGTTCCCCCTTTTAAGAAATATTTTTGCGATCAAAGAAAATTTCAAATGAAATTTTCATGCAACTACCACGGGGGAAAGTTAGTCCAAAGAGGTC
Source organism: Heyndrickxia sp. FW510-T9 (assembly GCF_058781025.1). Taxonomy (NCBI): domain Bacteria; kingdom Bacillati; phylum Bacillota; class Bacilli; order Caryophanales; family Bacillaceae; genus Heyndrickxia; species Heyndrickxia sp. FW510-T9. The sequence goes on from NZ_JBYSWK010000008.1 coordinate 26,562, forward strand.
CTAACCCTTTAAGCAGTTACAAATTATTCAATTTCTGCTTCTGAAATACAACTAACTGTTTCAAGAAGTTCACGATTGATAGTATACTTTGTTACCGTCAATTTTGCAATATAGGAATGAAAAAAATATAATTTATTAAAATCATATTTTCTAAAATTGTGATTTTACTGCTGTAAAAATCGGATTTTCCTTCTAATAATTAAGCATAGAAAAACCCGCTGATTTTCAGCAGGTTTTTCGTGATTTATCCAGCTTTTACCTCTAGAGATGAGGTAAGTTCATTCGCAACATATTTCATTAAATCGACAACTCTGCAGGAATAACCCCATTCATTATCATACCATGCCAATACTTTCACCTTTTTTCCGTCCATCACAATCGTTGATAATCCATCTACAATTGCCGAATGACTGTTCGTATTAAAGTCAACGGAAACAAGCGGCTCCTCTGTAAAATCAAGAATGCCATTTAATTCGTTTGCAGATGCTGAAATAAATGCAGCATTCACTTCTTCTATTGTTACTTCGTTTTGTAAATCTACTACTAAATCTACTAAAGACACGTTCGGAGTCGGAACTCGAAGCGCCATCCCATGCAGCTTTCCTTTTAATTTTGGAAGAACTAATGCAAGTGCCTTTGCAGCACCGGTAGTAGTTGGGATAATTGATTGTCCGCATGCTCTTGCGCGACGTAAGTCTTTGTGTGGATTATCAATATTTTTCTGATCATTTGTATAGGCATGGACAGTTGTCATTAGGCCATTTTCAATGCCAAATTTTTCATCAAGTACTTTAACGACAGGTGCTAAACAATTTGTTGTACAAGATGCATTCGAAATAATGTCATGCTCCTGAATATTTAATGCGCTTTCATTCACACCCATTACTATCGTAACATCTTCATTTTTGCCAGGTGCAGTTAAGATCACTTTCTTAGCACCAGCCTCAAGGTGCAATGCTGCTTTTTCACGCGAATTAAACTTACCAGTTGCTTCTATTACAATATCTATATTAAGCTCCTTCCATGGAAGCTCAGCAGGATTTCGATTATTTAATAGTTGTACACGTTTTCCATTTACAATAATTGCTTCAGCTTCTGCAAAAACATCTGCTTCAAATTTACCGTGATTTGTATCATATTTAATTAAATGTGCTAATGTTTCAGCTGGATAACTAGCATTAATGGCTACTATCTCGATATTTTGTTCTAGAATTGCTTTTCTAAATACCATGCGACCTATGCGGCCGAAGCCGTTAATTGCTACTTTTGCGTTCATAAATGCTGTCCCCCTGTATAAATGTTATGCACTATTTACAAACAGTATAACATATTAATCCGATTATGTGATACTGTTTTCGCTAAAAACTTAGTTTCGGGCATCTTTTCTACAAAAAGCTACTGATTCATAGTCCAATTAAGGATGTTTATACCGTTATCGTTTACAAAAGCGATGCTTAAGAAAAAAGACAAAAAAAACACCATATTTAGAAATACGGTGTTTTAAGGAGTTAATTTCCAGCTATTTATTAACATATTTAACTGATTTTCTGTATCTATTATAGAACCATTATTATCGATAACAGCATCAGATAATGGGATTTTATCTTTCAACGGCATTTGTGCGGATATTCTTGCTCTCGCTTCCTCTTCTGAAAATTGATTACGGTTCATCAATCGATTTAACTGGATATCTACTTCAACATATACAAGTATCGTTTTCTGAACCATATGGGTTAACTTACTTTCAAACAAAAGCGGGATATCGAGAATAATTGTCTTCTTCCCAATAGAAATTGCTTCATCCTTTTTCTCATTCATATATTTTCTTACGGCAGGATGGACAATGCTATTAAGAAGTAGTCTTTTCTCTTCCTGGTGAAATACGATTGCACCTAGTTTCCCCCGATTAATCGATAAATCATCCATGAGGATTTCTTCCCCAAATTCTTTTACTATTTCCAAATAAGCATCTTCACCAATATTAACGACCTCCCTTGCCGCAATATCAGCATCAATAATCGTATATCCCTTTTCTCTTAACATATTGGAGATAGTACTTTTTCCGCTTGCAATTCCACCTGTTAATCCAATAATTATTGCCATGTTGTACTTGTCCTTTCAAATTTACAAGAATAAACAACTGGTTATTTTCCCCTTACTTTTTGACAGTTTGGGCAGTAATGAGTCCCTCTTCCTGCTGTGACTCGTTTTTCGATAGGAGTTCCACACTTTTGACAAGGCTCTCCTTTTTTCCCATAAACAAAATGTCGCAGCTGAAACATTCCGATTTGTCCTTGTGTATTAACATAGGTTCTTACGGTACTGCCACCTTTTTCAACCGCTTCATTTAAGGTGGCAATAATTTCTTGATGGAGGACGTTTATTTCTTTCTTTGTTAAAGAGAGTGCCTTGCGCTCTGGATAAATGTTCGAACGAAATAACGCCTCATCCACATAGATATTTCCTAAACCGGCTAGAACTGTTTGATCTAGAAGAACCGCTTTAATATTTCGCTCTGTTTTCCCTAATCTTTCTTTTAAATAGGCACTTGTAAATTCACGAGAAAACGGTTCAGGTCCGAGCTGCGATAATGGGAGAGAGGAAAGTTCCTCGCCTTTTTTAAATAAATGCATCGTGCCGAATTTACGTACATCTTTATAGCGCAGTTCTGTTCCGTCTACAAACTGAAAAATAATATGTGTATGTTTATCGACTTCCTCTGTTTTTGGAAACAACCCATAACGGCCTTCCATTCGTAAATGGGATACTAGGGCATAGTCATTCGTATAAAAGATTAAAAATTTCCCTTTACGATCAATCTTTTCAAATGTTTGGCCTATTAGAGCATCGATAAATTGTTCTTTATCCTCTGGTTTTTTGATTATTTTTGGCCAATGAACGATTATCTCTTCTATCGTTCTGCCTATCACCAATTCTGTCAAGGTTCTTTTGATTGTTTCTACTTCTGGTAATTCAGGCAATTTCATTCGCCTCCTAAACTGCCTTGTTTATTATTTTGCATCAAACCATGTCGCACCATATGAATAATCGACTTTTAATGGAACATCAAGTGAAAGTGCATTTTCCATTACTTCTGGCACTATTCTCTCTAAAATCTCAAGCTCTTCTTTTGGCGCTTCAAAAATCAATTCATCGTGTACCTGTATTAATAAGCGTGTTTTCAAGTTTTCTTCTTGTAACCTGGCAGCCATATCAATCATCGCTTTTTTGATAATGTCTGCTGCACTGCCTTGGATAGGTGTATTCATTGCCGTACGCTCAGCAAAGCTGCGGATGTTAAAATTCCTGCTTGTAATTTCAGGGATATATCTCCTTCTATTCAATAAGGTTGTTACATATCCTTTTTGCTTAGCCTCTTGCACAATATCTTCCATATAATCCTTCACACCTGGAAAGCTTTTAAAATAACGATCAATAAACTGACCAGCTTCTTTTCGAGTAATCCCCAAATTTTGCGAAAGACCATAATCACTAATACCATATACAATTCCAAAGTTAACTGCTTTTGCTTGTCTTCTCATATTAGAGGTCACTTCATCATGAGAAACATGAAAAACATCCATGGCCGTTTTTGTGTGGATATCCATGTCTTCATTAAAAGCTTCGATTAGCTTATTATCGCCAGCAATATGTGCTAATACACGTAATTCGACTTGAGAATAATCAGCTGAGAAGATAAACCAGCCTTCCTCAGAAGGAACAAACGCCTGTCTAATCTTGCGTCCCTCTTCTAATCTGATTGGAATATTTTGCAGGTTTGGATCGATGGAGCTTAATCTGCCTGTTTGTGCCAATACTTGATTAAAGCGGGTGTGAACTTTCCCATCCTGTTCATTGATTACCTTTAACAAGCCTTCAATATAGGTGGATTGTAATTTCCCAAGTTGTCGATACTGAAGAATTTCTTTTACAATCTCATGATCAGACTCAAGCTTTTCTAATACATCTGCAGAAGTGGAATAACCTGTTTTCGTTTTTTTCAACGGTGGCAATCCGAGCTTTTCAAATAAAATGACCCCTAATTGTTTTGGTGAATTAATATTAAATTCTTCGCCTGCTAATTCATGAATTTTTTTCTCAATTTCATTTAATCTTTTCGTAATCTCCTTGCCCATTTCTTCTAATTTGCCTTTATCCACTGTGATACCGGTTGATTCCATTTCAGCTAAAATAAATGATAATGGTAATTCCAGATTTTCATAGAGGGATAGCAGTTCATTTTTTTCGAGCTCTTTCATGCATGGATTCACTAATTCTGATATTCCTAATACTTTCCGTACAACATGTTCAGCTACTATTTTTTCCTCAGGAATTTTCCGTTTAGCACCTTTTCCATACACTACTTCATCGGTTTGGACATTTGTATACCCATGTAATTTAGATACAGAAGTGAAGTCATCTGCATTTTCTGATGGATTAAGAAGATATGATGCGATCAATAAATCAAATTGAATGCCTTTTAGATGGATCCCATGCTTCTTTAGTGCAACGATCGCTTGTTTTCCATCATAGACATTTTTTATTTTCGTATCATCTTCCGCCCAATTTTTAAACACATCAGAAGATAATGCTACTTGTGCTGGAATATAGTATTGACCTTTTTCATTTTTTAAACCAAATCCAATAATCTCACCGGTATGATAATTTTCATCAATCATTTCTAGGTACATAGAATTTTCTGCAGCAAATATTTCTTCCGTAATATTGCTAATTTGATCGTAATTAATTTCGTCCATCGGCTCATTTGAATTACTCGTATTTTCTACGTTCATTTTATCTAGTAAGGAATTAAAACCTAGTTCCTTAAATAACCCTATCAATTTCTCATTGGTATCCATCTTGTATTCTGTATCTTGAAGAGAAATTGTAACTGGTGCCTCTCTGAATATTGTCGCAAGTTCTTTACTCATGATTGCTTGGTCTTTGTTCTCTGCTAGTTTTCCTTTTAATTTATTCCCACTTACTTGATCAATAGAATCAAGTAGTTTTTCTAGTGTTTCAAATTCCTTTAATAATTTTATAGCCGTTTTTTCGCCGACACCTGGAACCCCCGGAATATTATCAGAAGTATCACCCATTAGTCCCTTCATGTCGATGATCTGCACAGGTGTTAAGCCATATTTTTCTTTAATATGCTCTGGAGTGTAGGCTTCTATTTCGGTAATTCCTTTTTTGGTAATGCATACAGTTGTTTTTTCGGAGCTTAATTGAGTTAAATCTTTGTCACCGGAAATTACCTTTACCTCAAAGCCTTCTTGTTCAGCAGTTTGTGATAAAGTACCAATGATATCATCTGCTTCATAGTTTTCTAATTCATATCTATTGATACCATAAGCGTCTAATAACTCGCGAATATACGGAAATTGTTCTGACAATTCTGGTGGAGTTTTTTGACGAGTTCCTTTATATTCTTTAAATGTATTATGTCTGAAGGTTGTTTTTCCCGCATCAAAAGCCACTAGAATATGAGAAGGGCTTTCTTCTTCTAAAATCTTCATCAGCATCGTTGTAAAGCCATAAACAGCGTTTGTATGTATTCCCTTATCATTATTTAAAAGTGGCAATGCAAAAAAAGCACGGTATGCAATACTATTGCCATCAATTAGAATTATTTTCTTTGTCAACACTATAACCTCCCCAAATATTAGCACTCGTTCTGTTCTTTTTATTCTATCATGTACATGGCTAAAGCGAAAATTTCATGTGCGGATAAATACTCTTATAAAACAAAAATAAGTCAGCAAAATGCTGACTATAAGTAAAACATATTCAGTTTAAAAATTTTCTAATGCACTTCCATTTAACATCTTAAGGCGATGTGGTGGACAAACGGATAATTCTCCCGCTATAACCTCTTCATTTTCTTCATTGGTCGCAGTAACCTGTATATTAATCGTATGTTGTTTTGAATTTACTTCTGTAATTTCAAACATAAATTGCACAGTTGCATAATGGTATACCGGTTTAATAAACCTAATATTTTGCGATAGTATATGAGATCCAGGACCAGGCATATATTTCGAAATAGCTGAGGTAATGATACCTGTAAGCATAATTGCTGGTACAATTGGTCTTTCATACGGGGTTTGTGAAGCATAATCATGCTGAATGTATAAAGGATTTGCATCATCTGTTAATCCAAGAAAAAGCAGAATATCTTTATCTTCAATTTTTTCTGTTAGTGATAGTTTCTCTCCAACTTTAATTTCATCCATTTTTCTTCCTAGTTTTCTCTTCTTTCCTAATAACATAATAATGTCGCCTCCATCAGCTGTAAACGGTTACAAATTATAAAATATTGAAAAGTCAATATTATCTGTATTTCACTATAATATCATTATTATTGATCCTAAACAAGAACAAAGACGGAAGCGCTATAGATAGACGAAAATGAAGAAAAGGTCAAGCCAGTAAATTGGCATGACCTTAAAAGAAGAACTTTCGTAAACTATTATGCTAAAACATTCATTACATTGCGAACGGACAAAGCAGACTTATCTAAAGCTGCTTTTTCATCAGTAGTTAATTCTAATTCAATTACTTTTTCAATTCCGTTAGCACCAAGAACAGTTGGTACTCCAAAATAAATGCCATCATATCCGTATTCACCTTCAAGGTATGCGATGGAAGGTAATACACGGCGTTGGTCTTTCACAAGCGCTTCTACCATTTCTACAAGGGATGCAGCTGGTGCATAATATGCACTTCCATTTCCTAAAAGGTTCACAATTTCGCCGCCGCCTTTGCGTGTACGTTCCACAATAGCATCTAAACGATCTTTCGGAATTAATGTTTCTAATGGGATGCCACCAGCATACGAATATCGAACTAATGGAACCATATCATCACCATGGCCCCCTAGAACAAAACCGGTTACATCTTTAACAGAAAGGTTCAATTCTTGTGCCACAAAAGTACGGAAACGTGCAGTATCAAGTACTCCGGATTGACCGATTACTCGGTTTTTAGGGAAACCTGATTCTTTAAATACTGTATATGTCATAGCATCGACAGGATTTGTTAAAACAATGATAAAGCAGTTTGGAGAGTATTTCACAATTTCTTGAGTAACACTTTTCATTACTTTTTGGTTTGTTTGCACTAAATCATCGCGGCTCATCCCCGGTTTACGTGCAATACCAGCAGTAATAACAACTACATCTGAGTCTTTTGTATCTTCATAATTAGAAGTACCGATAATATTTGCATCGAACCCTTGAACAGGACCAGCTTCTAACATATCAAGAGCTTTTCCTTTTGTTGGATTTTCTGCTTGAGGTATATCAACAAGAACAACATCACCAAGTTCTTTTTGTGCTAATAAGAATGCAGTTGTAGCTCCAGTAAAACCTCCGCCGATAACGGAAATTTTCTTTCTTTTCATTGTCATTTGAAAGTCCCCTTTACTTCTATGAAATGAAAATTGCCGGCATGTGAGAGTACCCACCAGCCGGCAATTTCTTGTCGCCTGTAATCAGGCCGAAATCATAATAGAGCTTTATGCTTATTCCATATTTTTGATTAATTCAGTTCCGAACTCAGAGCATTTTACTTCTGTAGCTCCGTCCATTAAACGAGCGAAATCATAAGTTACAACTTTAGAAGCAATTGTATTTTCCATTGACTTAGTAATTAAATTAGCAGCTTCAGTCCATCCTAAATGTTCAAGTAAAAGAACACCAGAAAGAATGACAGAAGATGGGTTTACTTTATCTAGTCCAGCATATTTAGGTGCTGTTCCGTGAGTTGCTTCAAAGATTGCATGCCCTGTTTCGTAGTTAATGTTTGCACCAGGAGCAATACCGATACCACCAACTTGTGCAGCAAGTGCATCAGAAATATAGTCACCGTTAAGGTTCATTGTTGCAACAACATCGAATTCACGAGGACGAGTTAATATTTGTTGTAAGAAGATATCTGCAATAGAATCTTTTACAAGGACTTTTCCTGCTGCTAATGCATCATCTTGCGCTTTGTTCGCAGCATCTGTACCTTGCTCGTCTTTGATTTTATCGTATTGAGCCCAAGTAAATACTTTATCACCGAATTCTTTTTCAGCTAATTCATAACCCCAATTTTTGAATGCGCCTTCTGTAAACTTCATGATATTTCCTTTATGTACAAGAGTTACAGATTTACGGCCTTCTTTAATTGCATAGTTAATCGCAGCGCGTACTAGGCGAGATGTACCTTCTTTTGAAACAGGCTTAATACCGATACCAGAAGTTTCAGGGAAACGGATTTTATTAGCTCCCATTTGATTTTGAAGGAATTCAATTACTTTCTTTACTTCAGGAGTGCCTTCTTGGTACTCAATACCAGCATAGATATCTTCTGTATTTTCACGGAAGATTACCATATCAGTATCTTCAGGACGTTTGATTGGAGAAGGAACACCTTCAAAGTAACGTACTGGACGCAAGCATACAAATAGATCTAATTCTTGACGTAATGCTACGTTTAAAGAACGGATACCTCCACCTACTGGTGTTGTTAAAGGTCCTTTAATAGCAATTAAATATTCGTTAATTACATCAAGTGTTTCAGATGGTAACCATTCACCAGTTTGATTGAATGCTTTTTCCCCAGCTAAAACTTCTTTCCATTCAATTTTACGTTCGCCTTTATAAGCTTTCTCTACTGCTGCATCTAGAACTCTTTGAGATGCTGCCCAAATATCTGGACCGATTCCGTCACCTTCAATAAAAGGAATAATAGGATTATTAGGTGTTTTTAATACACCATTTTCAACTGTGATTTTTTCACCTTGTGACATGTCTTTCCCTCCAATTCAGTATCAAAGGTTAGAAGTCAATGCTTCTAACCCATTATCTCCAATGTATATTACACCAATTTTTTAGCTAATTGTAAATACAATCTCTAAAAAGTCTTTATTAACGATTTTCAATTGTTACGTAAGTTTGCATTCCTGGTCCTGTATATTCTGCACGAGGACGGATAAGACGATTATTTGCATATTGTTCTAAAATATGCGCTAACCATCCAGATACACGACTTACTGCAAAGATTGGAGTAAATAAGTCATGATCAATTCCTAAGCTGTGATATACAGACGCAGAATAGAAATCAACATTTGGCGGAAGACCTTTTTCAGAAGTTACGATGTCTGCAATTTTCGTTGACATTTCATAGTATTGTGGTTCGCCAGTAAGCTTTGTTAATTTTTCTGACATAGCTTTTAAGTGTTTTGCACGTGGATCTCCTTGACGGTATACACGATGACCAAATCCCATGATTTTCTCTTTATTATTAAGTTTTTCATGGATATAGGCATCTACATTGTCTACTGAACCAATTTCAGTTAACATTTTCATTACTTGCTCATTTGCTCCACCGTGTAGAGGTCCTTTTAGCGCACCAATTGCAGCTGTTACACCGGAATATACATCAGAAAGTGTAGCAACACAAACACGTGCAGTAAAGGTAGAGGCATTTAATTCATGGTCAGCATGTAATACTAATGCTTTATTAAATGCTTCAACAGCAATTTCATCTGGCTCTTTACCAGTTAACATGTATAGAAAATTTGCAGCGAAACCTAAGTCTTTTCGTGGAGATATAGGTTCTAATCCTTTTCGAACACGAGCGAATGCAGCAACTAATGCTGGCATTTTGGCTTGTAAACGAATTGCCTTACGATAGTTAGCATCATCTTCCATTACATCTGCTTCTTCATCATATAATCCTAAAGAAGATACAGCAGTTCTTAATGCTGCCATAGGATGTACGGATTGTATAGGAAATGTTTTGAAGCTTTCTAGTACTTCTTTCGGAAGCTCCATGTTATCAGCTAATTGTTGTTTTAATTCTTCCAATTGAGCTTTATTTGGAAGTTTTAGATGCCATAGCAAATAAATTACTTCTTCAAAGCTAGCATTTTCAGCAAGATCATCGATATTATATCCGACATATGTAAGTGTATCATCGATAATGGAGCTGATGGATGATGTTGTAGCTACAACACCTTCGAGTCCACGAGTTGTTGTCATGACTTTCTCTCCTTTTACAATTATTCTTACCCAATTTACCTGAGCTATAAAATAAAATAATAAAGTTTATTTGTTCCGGGCTTATCCGGCCACCAAGCAATCGCTTAATGTATGTAATATATGCAAGCGGTCATTACCTATTATAATATAATATCGAAACTTGTCTAATTATAGGCTCACTGACATATTCGCTTCCAACCCTATTATAATCAATTATCTGACTTTTGTGAATGGAAATGGGTTCAACTTGGTGAAGATTGTTTTTTTAGAAAAATAAGATTGATTAAGGCTTTTTTTCTTAATCTTGATTCTTTCGTAAATGAAAATCTTTTAAACCTCTTCATTCATCTTAAGAATCGATATCCTTTTTAAGAAAAGATGCTCCGAAACTAATTCTAAGTTAGGATTTAAAACAAATTTCGAAAAGAACAGATTAAAACCGACTTTTGGATTTAACAATTATACGAAAAGATCCTTGATTAATTTTATCATTTCATTTTTTAAAAATTGTATACAATTTTCATACATTTTCATAAATCTCTTTTTTTTACCATACCTTCCATGTAAAATAATAGTAATACTTGCCAGGGAGGGGCTAGCTTGAATCCTGAATATATATATAGAACAATACGATTATTGATTGTTATCGGAATTATTGTTGGAGCTATTACCTTATTTGTTTTCATTTCAAAGGTAGCTTATCCATTTCTTATCGGAATTGTCATTGCCCTTTTCATCAACCCTCTAGTCAATCTTCTAGAAAAAAGAGTAAAACTACCGAGAGCGCTTGCGGTTATTATATCCATCATTTTGATAATTAGTTTTTTTATAGGATTAATAACATTATTAATAACTGAAATTGTTGCGGGTGCCAATTACTTAGCCGATGTATTGCCAAACCATGTACAAACATTAGTCAACTATATCGAAAATTTTATCGCATCCCAGGTAATTCCTCTATATGACCAAGCTACAAGTTTGTTTAAAAGCCTTAATGCAGGACAACAAGATACAATTATGCACAATATTCAATCCGCTGGACAAAGAATTGCATCAAGTGCCGGTGACTTTCTACAAAATTTCTTTCAAAAATTGCCAAGTATTATCTCTTGGATTCCTAATGCAGCAACCGTTCTGATTTTTTCATTGCTGGCAACGTTTTTTATTAGTAAAGATTGGTACCACCTAACAAAATTCGGGCAGAAATTTCTTCCGGAAAGAGCGCAAAAAAGTGGGAAAACGGTGTTTGCTGATTTAAAAAAGGCACTGTTTGGATTTATTAGGGCACAGTTAACCTTAATTTCCATCACCTTAGTAATTGTTCTTATTGGTCTATTGATTTTACGAGTAGACTATGCGATTACCATTGCGTTAGTAAGCGGAATTGTAGATTTATTGCCGTATTTAGGTACTGGAGTTGTGTTCATACCATGGATTATTTATGAGGTGATAACCGGGCATACATCCCTTGCAGTTGGTCTTATAGTATTGTATACGGTTGTTATTGTCCAAAGACAATTTATGGAGCCTAAAATCCTCTCCTCAAGTATTGGATTAAATCCATTAGCAACACTCATCGCTTTATTTATTGGATTTAAATTAGTCGGTTTTTTAGGGTTAATACTTGGACCAGTTACATTGGTGATTATCACGACACTTAATAAAGCAAACGTCTTTCGCGATATATGGAATTTTATCATGGGCAAACCAAATACTGATTTAAAAGAATAAACCAAGGGTTTTGCCCTTGGTTTTTTGTATGGTTTCTAATTACAATACACTTGCATGACCGTTATAAATTACACCTCTGTTTGCATCCACAGTAATTTCTTGACCATCTACTATTTTCTTCGTCGCATTTTCAACTCCGACAATAACTGGAAGCCCTAGGTTAATTCCAACAACAGCTGCATGACTTGTTAGGCCACCCTCTTCCACAATAAGGGCACTGCATTTTTCAAGGATTGGTACCATTTCACGATCTGTACCGATTGCTACTAATACAGAACCATCTTTGACTTTTTCTATAGCTTCTTTTGCATTTTTAGCAATTACAGCTTTCCCGTACCCTGACTTTCTGCCGATTCCTTGCCCCTTTGCTAAGATATCACCAACAATATGCACCTTCATTAGGTTAGTCGTTCCTGCTTCACCAACTGGTACACCTGCAGTAATAACTACCAAATCCCCATGTTTTACTAAATTAGTATTTAAGCTTTCTTGTACTGCTAATTCTAGCATTTCATCTGTTGATGTAACTTTTTTCCCGTATTGAGGATATACTCCCCAAACTAATGATAGCCTACGAATAACATAGTCATTAGAAGTCACTGCAACAATCGGTGCCTTCGGACGATATTTAGAGATCATTTTGGCTGTGTATCCACTCTCTGTTGGAGTTATTATCGCTTTAAGTTCCAAATTAAGCGCTGTATGTGCAACAGACTGGCAAATGGCATCCGTCATATTGTGATCACTATTTTTGCTGCGATTGGATAATATTTCACGATGATCTAATGCCTCTTCAGCATGAATCGCAATCTTATACATTGTTTTAACGGCTTCAACTGGATATGAGCCTGCTGCTGTTTCACCGGAAAGCATGATCGCATCCGTACCATCAAAAATTGCGTTTGCCACATCACTTGCTTCAGCTCTTGTCGGCCTAGGATTTCTTTGCATAGAATCTAGCATTTGTGTAGCTGTTATGACTGGTTTACCAAGTTCATTACATTTCTTAATTAATTGTTTTTGCACAAGCGGAACTGCTTCTGTAGGAATTTCTACCCCTAAATCTCCACGAGCAACCATTAAACCATCTGAAACATCTAATATCTCATCGATATTATCTACACCTTCTTGGTTCTCAATTTTAGGGATGATCCCAATATGTACAGCATTATTTTCCTCCAATAATTTTCGAATCTCCAACACATCGGAAGCACGGCGAACGAAGGAGGCTGCAATAAAGTCTATGCCTTGTTCAATTCCAAAAAGAATGTCTTTTGCATCCTTATCTGTAATACCAGGTAAATTTACAGATACACCTGGTACATTTACACCTTTTTTATTTTTTAATGTTCCGCTATTTAAAACATTTGTTTTTATTTCTTTTTTATCATGATCAATATCTGCTACTTCCAATTCAATTAAACCATCATCAAGTAAAATTTTCGAACCAATATGAACATCTTCGATTAGTCCTGTATAAGTGATTGAAAACTTTTCTGGTGTTCCTAGGACTTCTGACATTGAAATAACGGTTTGTGTTCCCTCTTGCAATTCAATTGATCCATTTTCCATATCGTTTGTCCTAATTTCGGGACCTTTTGTGTCTAATAAAATTGCCACTGTCTTTTTCGTATTTTCTGATGCTACCCGGATATTATTAATCCGCTTTCCATGTTCTTCATGATCACCATGTGAGAAATTTAATCTCGCAACATTCATTCCCGCATCCATTAATTTTTCCAGCTTTTCTACACTTTCGCTTGCTGGTCCTATGGTACAAACTATTTTCGTCTTTTTCATCTTATTACCTCCGGGATTTAAATAGATAGCTCTTTGGAAAGTTTAAACATATCAAAGTTTAGCTCGTGCTTTCTGTTCAATGCTTCAATAATATCATAATCTACTAACTCGTTTTTTTCGATGCCTACTGCCCTTCCGCCTTTTCCATCCATCAACAGTTCAACGGCTCTTGCTCCAAGACGACTTGCTAGTACTCTATCTGAAGCAGTTGGTGAACCGCCGCGTTGAATATGACCAAGTACAGAGACGCGGGTTTCAATATTAGAAGCTTCTTTCAGTTCATCTGCGAACTTATTTCCGCTTGTCACCCCTTCAGCGACAATAATAATACTATGCTTTTTACCGCGCTCATTACCCTTTTTTAGTCGCTCAACTATATCTTTCATATCATAATTTTCTTCGGGAATAAGAATGGTTTCTGCTCCGCCAGCAAGACCTGACCAAAGAGCAATATCTCCTGCATCTCTTCCCATTACTTCAATAATAAATGTCCTTTCATGAGAAGAAGCTGTATCACGAATTTTATCAATTGCATCTAATACTGTATTCAATGCTGTATCAAACCCAATTGTAAATTCCGTTCCAGGTATATCATTATCAATGGTGCCAGGCACCCCAACACAAGGAAAGCCTTGCAACGTTAGTGCTTTTGCACCTTGATAGGAGCCATCTCCACCTATCACTACGAGACCTTCAATCCCATGTTTTATGAGCTGATCTATCCCTTTTTGTTGTCCAACACTCGTTTTAAATTCTTCACAGCGTGCGGAATGGAGCATTGTACCTCCACGATGAATAATATCTCCTACAGATCCTAATTCTAATTTTTGTATTTTCCCGTTTATTAAACCATTGTAGCCATTGTATACGCCCATTACCTCAAGATTATGGTATATCCCTTTTCTTACAACAGCACGAATAGCTGCATTCATACCTGGTGCGTCTCCACCACTAGTTAGTACACCAATTCTCTTCATATAAAAACACCTCATTGTAAATAGGTTAATAAGTATGAATCCTTTTTAGCTTGTTTAAAGTAAATACTTTCTATCCAAACATCCAAATGTTCAATCATTGAATATTATTAAAATACCACTAATCACTCATCTTCACAATTGATTTAGTGCTGGAAAGCTATAATGCAAAATAAAATCATAATTGTAAGCGTTTTAATGAAAAGAAGCAATCGGGAAAAGTACCGATTGCTTCACAAATTAAAGGCAGGAGAAGACCATTTTATTTAGAATTTACATATTCTTTCAATTCAGTATATTCTCCCATTTTTCTAAACTTATCAAATCGATCTTGGATAAGCTCATCTGAACTTAAAGCAAGCAGTTGTTTCAATGAATTTTGTAATACTTTATCGATTGCTTCTGCTTGGGAATGAATATCCTTATGTGCCCCACCTTTAACCTCAGGTATTAGCTCATCAATAATGCCAAGCTCTTTTAAATCCGGTGCAGTTATCTTCATGATATTTGCAGCCTTTTGGCCTTGGCTAGCGTCCTTCCACAACAGGGCTGCTGCGCTTTCTGGCGCAATAACGGAGAACCAGGAGTTTTCTAATATATGAATATGATTCCCAACACCAATTCCTAATGCACCACCACTAGCTCCTTCACCAATTACAATACATATAATTGGAACGCGAAAACCAGCCATCTCAAACAAGTTTTTGGCAATGGATTCCGCAATGCCACGTTCCTCTGCTGACTTACCAGGAAATGCCCCTTTTGTATCAATAAACGTTATAATAGGGCGATTAAACTTGTCTGCCTGCTTCATCAACCTTAAGGCTTTGCGATATCCTTCGGGATGCGGCATACCAAAGTTACGTCGGATATTTTCCTTCGTATCTTTCCCACGTTGTTGCCCAATAATCGTAACGGGAAGACCTTTATATTTAGCAATTCCACCAACAATAGCTTCATCATCTCCAAAAAGACGGTCGCCATGTATTTCGATAAAGTCAGTGAACAAATGCGGAATATAGTCTAATGTTGTTGGCCTGTTTGGATGACGTGCCACTTGAACACGATCCCACGGCTTCATATTTTCATAAATATCTGTTTCAAGTTTACTTAAACGTAACTCTAATTTTTCGATTTCAGATGATAAATCAACATCAGAGCTTTCCGTAAACTCTTTTAGCTCTTTTATTTTTTTGCGCAATTCTATTAACGGCTTCTCAAACTCCAGTTCATTCACCATTGCAATTCACCTACTTGACCATGAATTTCAAGTACAGTCGTAATTTTTTCTTTTAATTCTAATCTTGATATAACTGCATCAAGCTGACCATGCTTTACTAAAAACTCCGCTGTTTGAAATTCTTCTGGTAATTCTTCACGTATCGTCTGTTCAATAATTCTTCTACCGGCAAAACCAATAAGAGCGCCAGGTTCTGAAAAATTATAGTCCCCTAATGAAGCAAAACTTGCGGTAACTCCCCCGGTAGTTGGATGTGTCATAATCGTAATAAACAATCCACCATTATCACTAAACTTTTTCAACGCCGAACTTGTTTTGGCCATTTGCATTAAGGATAAGACACCTTCTTGCATCCTAGCTCCACCGGAAGCTGTAAAAATAATAAAAGGAAGATTTCGTTTATCCGCTTCTTCAATAGCGCGTGTAATTTTTTCACCAACTACAGATCCCATACTTCCCATAATAAAAGTTGAATCCATAATTGCTATTACAATTTCATGCTCGTTAACCTTCCCAATTCCAGTTAATACTGCCTCATTCATCTTTGTTTTCTGACGTATTTGTTCCAGTTTCTCTAAATAACCAGGGAATCCAAGCGGGTTTTCAGAAATTAGCTGCCCGTCCATTTCTTGAAATGTTCCCTCATCAACAAAGCTTTCCACACGTTCGAATGCGTTCATTTTGAGATGATATCCACAATGGAAACAAACTTTTAAGTTTTTTTCTAGATCCTTGGTATATAAGATTTTACGACAGTTTGGACATTTTGACATTATTCCTTCAGGAACATCATGCTTTGCAGCTTCTGACGGAATGGTTGCATACTTTTTCTTTTTAGGTTTTGAAAAAAAATCTTTCAACAAAATATTTTTCCTCCTTTTAAACAAAGGCTCTTTTCTTAAAATTTGTTGTTTTTATATCGCTAATCTCATAAATTTTTTCATTCCTTATTTGAATGGGTACTCCTTATTAGAAAATATGCCCAGAAACCTTATGAAAAGTATTATCAAATTACGAAAAGCAACAATTTAAACGAAAACAGCCTAAACAAAACTAAGGAAGCAGTAATTTAATCACTTACTTTTTCCAATTTCAGAAAGTTTCATAGTTCTTGATCTAACCTCTTCAGGATCGACCTTCAATCGTGCTACTCCCGTTTCCATTGCAGCCCTAGCTACAGCGGATGCTACTGCTGGAGCCACTCTAGGATCAAATGGTCTTGGAATAACATAGTCAGCGTGAAGCTCCTCAGCCGCAATTAAGTTTGCTATCGCTTCTACTGCTGCTTGCTTCATTTCTTCATTAATATGGGTAGCACGAACATCTAATGCACCACGGAATATCCCTGGGAAAGCCAATACATTGTTGACTTGATTTGGAAAATCAGAACGCCCAGTTCCAATAACAGCTGCACCTGCTGCTTTTGCATCTTCAGGCATAATTTCCGGATCAGGATTTGCCATTGCAAAGATAATGGAATCTGGATTCATCGATTCTACCATTTCTTTTGACAATGCACCTGCGACAGAAACACCAATAAATACATCAGCACCTTTAATAACGTCAGCAAGTGTACCTTCTTCTTTATTTCGATTTGTATATTTAGCAACCTCTGATTTAATTTTATTCATTCCAAATGCACGACCATCAAAGATAGCACCTTTTGAATCGCACATAACGATATCTCGAACACCATAATGATAAAGTAATTTTATAATAGCAATTCCAGCAGCACCTGCGCCACTAGCCACAACTTTTACTTCTGATAATTTCTTGCCGACAATTTTAAGAGCATTCACCAATCCTGCCACTGTAACAATAGCCGTTCCATGTTGGTCATCATGAAAAACAGGAATATTGACTTCTTTCTTCAATCTTTCTTCTACTTCAAAGCAATGAGGTGCAGAAATGTCTTCTAAATTTACACCACCAAACGTTGGTTCCAATAATTTCACTGTTTCAACGATTTTATCTACTTCCGTTGAATTTAAACATATAGGAAAAGCATCAACACCAGCAAAACTCTTAAATAATACCGCCTTTCCTTCCATTACTGGAAGTGCAGCTTCAGGTCCAATATTGCCTAAGCCTAATACAGCTGTTCCATCTGTAACTACTGCAACCATATTTCCCTTCATAGTATATTCATATACCGTTTCTGGTTTATCATAGATCATTTTACATGGTTCAGCCACACCTGGTGAGTAAGCAAGACTTAAATCCTTGGCATTTCTCACAACTACTTTAGAAGTAGTCTCTAGTTTTCCTTTGTTTATGCGGTGCATATGTAATGCTTCTTCTCGTAAAGACATGATTTCCACTCCTTCGTATCCTAAAAAAACATTGGTCAGACCACACATGTCTATTAAATAATATAACATATTTATTTTACACATGAAAAATTTTATTGTAAAACTACGTTTTCTTGCCCCAACAAGTCTTTTAACATCATTAAGCACGCTTCCGAACCATCCACCCAATCTTTTCTTGGAAGCTGCAAAGTACGACTTTTGTTTTCATAATATAAAATTACAGGGATTTCACCTTGAAATTCACTTATTGTTTTTTTCATTTTCTCCAAGATTAATGGTGAATCTATATGTTTTGAAATTCTAATAAACAGTTTTTCATTTTCCTTTTTATATTTTTCCGCTACTTCATCAATACTGGTTATTTTTTGGATAACAAACTGGAGCTTTTCATTTCGCTCTTCCACGTCTCCTTCCATAACCACAATTTCTCCTTGTTTACAAATGCTGCTAAATTGTCGGTATATATTCGGAAAAATAACGGCATCAACTTCTTCCGTAGCGTCACTAATTTTCAAAAAGCCCATTACTTCCCCTTTTTTAGTACGAATAGTTTTAAAATCATTGATATAAATACCAACCTTACAATGCCTTTGTCCCTTTTTTATATCCAATAGCAATGTAATGGAAAGGTCCCCGAGCATTTCACTATATGGACTAACTGGGTGATCAGATAAATACAATCCTAAAACTTGTTTTTCGAGTAAAAGTTTGTCCATACTCTTCATTTTTTCCACTTCCATATATTTTGGTTTCAGTTGAAAAACATCCTCTTCCGAAAACAAATCATATCCTTGTTCATCAGGCTTTACTAATGCAGCATGATCAATAGCAATATCTAAACTGGCAAGTAATGTTGCGCGTTCTTGGTTAAAATCATCCAGTGCCCCCGAATAAACAAGTGACTCTAACACTTTTCGATTTAATGCCTTTGTTGAAACCCTTATACATAGATCAAATAAATCGGCAAACGGCTTTGCTTGCCTTGCATCTATTATTTCCTTTAATGTTGCTAAGCCAACTCCTTTAATCGCTGCTAGGCTATAACGTATCGAACCTTTTTCTACAATGAATGGGTAGAAGCTTTGATTGATGGAAGGCTTTTGTACTTGTATCCCCATTTGCTTCACTTCTCTAACATACTGTGATATTTTATCCTCATTGCCAATCGCAGATGTTAAGAGCGCAGACATAAAATAAAGTGGATAATGTGCTTTCAGATAAGCAAGCTGGTAGGCTATATAGCTGTATGCAACAGCGTGACTTCGATTAAAGCCATAATTCGCAAATCGGACAATTAAATCGTAAATATCATTTGCCGTTTGAGGGTCATAGCCTTTTTCTTTCGCACCTTGTACAAAATGAACTCGTTCTTTATCCAATACTTCCTTTTTCTTTTTGGAAACCGCTCTTCTTAATAGATCTGCCTCTCCTAATGAAAATCCAGCCATTTTGGAAGCAATTTGAATAATCTGTTCCTGATATACTATTACCCCATACGTTTTTTTCAAGATAGATGCTAGATCAGGATGAGAATATTCTATAGATCCTTGCCCATGTTTTCGCTCTATATAAGTTGGGATGTTTTCCATAGGACCTGGCCTATATAAGGCATTAACAGCAACAATATCTTCAAATTCAGATGGTTTTAGCTTTTTCAGGACATTTCTCATACCATCCGATTCCAGCTGAAAGATACCAGTTGTATTACCTTTACTAAGTAATGCAAATGTTGCTTTATCAGTTAGAGGTAATTTTTTTATGTCTATTTTTTTGCCGATCCCTTTTTGAATACTTGTAACAATTCTTTCTATAAGAGATAAATTCCGGAGTCCTAAAAAGTCCATTTTTAAGAGTCCGATTTCCTCCAGTATGTCCATAGGATATTGTGTCAAATAAACACCATCATGTCCTTCCTGAATAGGAATAAGATGACTTAAAGGTTTGTCACTTATAACTACTCCCGCTGCATGGGTAGAGGTATGTCTTGGCAAGCCCTCTAGCTTTAAAGCTGTTGCAAAAAGCTTATTATGCAAATCTGATTCCTTTACAAAGCCTCTAAGCTTATCCGAATCTTGATAAGCCTCTGTTAATGTTGTACCAGGTCGAGATGGAATTAGTCTTGAAAGTTGCTCCAATTCTTTAGTATTAAAACCAAAAGCACGCGCAACATCTCTAATGGCGGCTTTCGCTGCAAAAGTTCCGAAAGTAAGAATTTGGGCAACATGAAGCTTTCCATATTTTTCTGCAACATAACGAATCACTTCATCACGGCGGTGGTCTGGAAAATCAATATCAATATCTGGCATCGTAATTCTTTCCGGGTTTAAAAAGCGCTCAAATAATAACTCATGCTCAAGGGGATCTACATCTGTAATATTTAATGTATATGCAACGAGAGAACCTGCTGCAGATCCACGTCCTGGCCCAGTTAAGATGCCATTCTTACGAGAAAACCTCATAAAATCCCATACTATTAAAAAATAATCATTGAACCTCATCTCATTTATGACTTTTAACTCGTATTCTAATCTTTGTTTATAATTAGTGTTTACATGGTCGATTCGCTCACTCAATCCTTGTAAACACAGTTCACGCAGCAGTTCATTTGTAGATTTGTTTCCCTCTACCGGGAATTTCGGCAATAACCTCTGCCCCATGCTTATTTTTATATTGCAGGATTTTGCGACCGAAATCGTATTTTCCAGGGCATCTACCTCCGCAGCGAAAATCTGAATCATTTCTGCCTTTGACTTGAAATAATACTCTCTCGACTTTAGAGTAGTCCGTGATTCATCACTTAATTTTAATCCTTCACCAATAGCCAACAAACATTCATGACTAAAAGCTTCGTCTTTTTCAATATATTTCACGTCATTTGTAACGATTGATTTCAATCCGATGCTTTGACCTAATTCTTTTAATTTTTGATTCATCTTATCGTCATCGGGAAGCTGGTGATTTTGCAATGACAGAAAAAAGGAGTCCTTCTCAAATAATTGGTGATAAATCTTGGCTGCTTCCATAGCTTTTTCAGGTTCATTTCGCAATAAAAGCTCCTCTATTTCACCTTCCATTCCAGGTGAAAATGCAAATAAGCCTTCCTTATACCCTTTTAACCATTTTGTTGGGATTCCAGAAGGTGAGACTGTTTGAATAGTACTGGATATTTTTATTAAGTTTTCATATCCTTTATCATTTTTAGCTAATAAAACAAGTGGATATGATTTATTTTCCTCTGTAATACTTAAAACATCTGCTGTCATTCCAATAATCGGTTTAATCCCATGCTTCATACATTCTTTATAAAAAGGAATAGCACCATATAAGACATTCCGGTCTGTGATTGCAAGTGTTTGATAATTTAATTCGAGCGCCCGCTCTATTAACTTTTTAATTGAAACGGTACTAGATAATAAACTGTATGCCGTTGATATTTGAAGGTGAATAAATGACAATCTTTTCTCCCACCCTTATATTTCTTTTTTTTATTATAAATCTACAATACCAAAAAAGAAAATATGTTCTCATTTTTATCTTTCATTTTTTTTATTTCATATACGTCCATTTTGTCCCATATAGTATATTAAGGGAATTTAGATTTTAGGAGATGGTTCTAGTGAACGAAGCATTCTTTCCAGCCTTTTTTAATAGCTTTTTTATCGGTTTTGGCGTCATGATTGGAGGTACATTAATCGGAGGTCTTGCCTCCTTCATTACTGGACAACCTCTTCTTACGGAAATTACGAGAATTTCCAGCAATTTGCGAATTTGGGCTATTATCGCTGCAATTGGTGGCACATTTGACACAGTATACAGTTTTGAAAAGGGATTTTTAGATGGTGGGACAAGGGATATTGTAAAGCAACTTTTACTTATTTTATCTGCTATGGGAGGAGCCAATACCGCCTCTATCATCATCTCTTGGCTAACACAGGAGCATGTCCAATGAGAGTCCCAACCATACATCGAAAACCGGTTTGGCAGAGATTTTTTGCAGGGATCGTTATCGGCGGTTGTATTAGCTGGATGATCTTTCTATTCATGTATGGCGCCTTACAGGAAAAACAATCAATAAAAATTAAAACACAGAACTCCACCATTAAAGACCTTATTGATGAAAAAAAAATCTGGCAGGATGAATGGAATAAACTTACGAAGAAAAATACAGAAATGTTAATTATCCAAAATGTAAATGTAAAAATTAAAGGTTATGAGAAATACGGAATAAAGGATTCTCACAGCATTTTTGAAAAGGAAGAAGAGATTAAAGAAGATCTTCGGTCTTTACTTGTAAAGGATATTAATGCAGTATATCAAAATAAGGAATTAATTTATAAAACAATTGAAAATAAGACGTTAAGAATTAATAATCGCCGTTATAATCTAGTAATAAAGGACATATTATTCTATTCAACCATTAATATTAGTTTGGAGTTAAAGTTAGCGGATTAGTAAAGCCTCAAATAGAGGCTTTACTATCTTTACATACTTCTACTAAATCCTTCATTACATTCTTTGCATCTTCCCATGAATAGATCGATGCTCCTGCTGCTAATGGGTGGCCGCCTCCATTATACCTACGGGCAATCTGATTAATAATCGGCCCCTTCGAACGAAGTCTCACCCTGATCTGATCCTCTTCTTCGATGAAAAAGCACCATGCTTTTATACCTTTTATATTCCCAAGCTGACTTACAAGCTGGGATGCTTCTGCTGGGACAACATTATATTCACGGAGCATTTCTTTCTTCAACAGCACAACTGCAGCACCATTATCTAGAACTTCAAAATTTTGTAGGACATATCCTTGTAATTTAACAACTTTAGGATCTAATTCATACATTTTGTTGTAAAGTTCATTCCTGTCAAATGTATAACGGATTAACTCCCCTGCAAAATCAAAGGTTTTTTGCGTAGTACTTGGATATAGAAAACGTCCGGTATCTCCAACAATTCCACCGTATATTAGTCTTGCAGCATCATCCGTCATTTTTAACCCTTTGTCCTTACCATACAAATAAAATTCATAGATCATTTCACTGACGGAAGAGGCATTTGTATCTACCCACAAAATATCTCCATAAGGATCTTCATTCGGGTGATGATCGATTTTTATCAATTTATCTCCTAATGTATACCGGCCATCGCAAATCCTATCTTTGTTTGCTGTGTCACAGACGATAACTAAGGCACCTTTGTAAGTTTCATCTGGAATTACATCAAGTGATCGTAAAAACTCTAATGTCGGTTCCGATTTACCAACTGTATAAATATTTTTGTCTGGATACGAAGCCTTTAAAATTTCTGCCAAACCACCTTGGGATCCGTATGCATCCGGATCAGGGCGTACATGACGGTGTATGATGATGGTTTCATAATGTTTTATCGTTTCTAGTATTTCCTGTTTCATTGTTCTCCCCTTCGCTAATTTGTCATTCGTTTTCAAAGATACTTAGTAGATATTTTAGGCAATTATCGTTACAATATAGTTTGTATTCTTTTAAAGGCTCTTTTCGTAAACCTTGTAACGTTCGGGACATTCATACTAATCCGTATAACAACAATCAATGCGAATATAGCCTTAAAATATGGATTAATTATTGTTTTTTGGAGGATTAAACATGATTTTATTGGTATTTCTAATTGTTATTTCGCTTTCCTTTTACGCTTATTATAAAATGAAATATGTACGTAGCAAACTGCAAATGGAAAGAAAATATTTATCAGGAAAATCCAGTATTGCCCTTGGATTATTTGTAGCCTTATTCGGAATCAATCAATTGTTTCTCTATCATACAACAACGACTTACATCGTTGCGACCATTTTTATTATCATCGGTTTCCTTAGTGCATATTTCGGATTTAAAGCATTAAAATATTATAAACCATTTGCTATTAAAGAAATGGAAGAATTAAATAATTAGTTAATATATGCCGCTTGTAAGAAGCGGCATTTTAATTAAGAGATAACAAGATCAATTATTCTGTCTAGCTTCAGCGGTTAGCGGATGAGCAAGGTGCTGAAGCTTTTCTACCGATCAATAAGCTGGCATGTTAAAAGCGCTTTTCCGACCAATATCCCTTCATGATACACCTCTACATCGACCTTTCCAAATTTCCGCCCAACTTCCATTACTTTTGGAATAATTTCGATTGTACTTTCAATTTGAACAGGCTTGATAAAATAAACAGTCATGTTTTCGATGATGATATCTTCTCTTTTTTGCTGACGTAATTTCCGATTAGCTGCTTCATACACAAGCGTTGTGAAAACACCATAAGAAATCGTACCAAGTGGATTGGTCATTTGCGGAGATACCTCAAAAAAATAACTTTCTCTATCTTGATTTTTAACCGGTGAATCAAGGCGAGTTGTAATAATATCATCAATCGTCTCACCAACTTGAGGCTGGCGTTGTGTCATTTGCAGGGCTTTTAAAATATCCTGTCTGCTAATGATTCCTTGTAGACGTTGATAATCATCCACAACAGGAATGACTTCAATTCCTTCCCATATCATCATATGACTTGCAGAGGTAAGACTCGTTTTTTGACTAACTGTAATCGGGTTTTTCGTCATTACCTTTTCAATCGGCACTGAAATTTCTTGTTCAATGATGTCCTTGGCTGTGACCATCCCCTGCACCTTCATATGAGAATCGACTACAGGAAAACGACTATGTGTGGTATAACGCTCTTTTTCATACCAATTTTCAACCTTTTCATCCATTTTCAAATAAATCGTTTCCGCTAATGGTGTTAAAATATCTTCCACCAAAATAATTTCCTTTTTGATCAGCTGATCATAAATGGCACGATTGATCATTGTTGCAACCGTAAACGTATCGAAGCTAGTAGAAAGGATTGGTAATTCTAATTGATCAGCAAGCTTCTTCACATGATCTTCCGCATCAAAACCACCTGTAATGAGCACAGCAGCACCGGCACGCAATGCAAGTTCGTGAGCATTTGTCCGATTTCCAACAATCAATAAACTGCCTCTGTCAGTGTACTTCATCATCGCTTCTAATTTCATAGCCCCGATGACAAATTTATTTAATGTTTTATGTAATCCTGTTTTCCCTCCGAGAACTTGTCCATCGATGATATTAACTACTTCTGCAAAAGTGAGCTTTTCAATATTTTCTTTTTTCTTTCTTTCAATTCGAATGGTTCCAACACGTTCAATGGTACTGACATACCCTTTATTTTCAGCATCTTTTATAGCCCTATATGCAGTACCTTCACTTACATTCAAAGCTTTTGCAATTTGCCTCACCGAAATCTTCTCTCCGACTGGCAAGGTATCTATGTATTCCAATATTTGTTCATGTTTCGTTGCCAAGCTTTTCACCCTTTTTTTGCAAGAGGCATTATTTATGCTTCATTATAAAGTGAAAAGCTCGGTTATTCAATTATTAAGGTGACGATTTTAAACTTATTAGTGAGACCTAATTCGTTTTCTAGTTGGAATATCTCTCCTGTTATATAGATTTTTCTTTTGTGAATATAAAAGGGCTGAGAGGTTTCCGGCGATCACTAATAAAGCAAAACCTAGCCACACAAAAGCAAATAAACTACCGGCTCCCGAGGCAGCGAAATGCAACTGTGGAATGGCATAATAAATGAGAGCTGCTGCAAGTAAAAAACATAATACATATCTATTTTTTTTCATTACAATACCTCCATTTTTTAAAGCTTGTTCTATTTTATGCGTCAAATATTGAAAAGTGACAAAAAACTAATATAAGCATTTTTTTGATGAAAAATTAATGCGCATTATTAAGGAATGGTGTATGATTTATTGTAAGATAATTCGAATTATTCTAAATGCAAATTGCAAAAAAGGGGCTATTTATGTGTAAGATTAAATGGAGAGGAATCGATGTTATTCAAAAATATATATCAGATAGGAAGTTTTTCAATGTTTAAGTATTTTATTAATGGATTAATAAGCTTGTTACTAGGTATACAGCTATACTATTTTGCAAAAGGATTATCAGTAACGATTATACCTGCAGTTCTCCTAATAATATTAGGTATTCTATTGATGATAGGCTCCTTTATTTACTCAAATAGACAGTTATCAAAGGAAAATAATTCGACTAAATAGTCTTTAAAGAAACAAAAAAATGGATAACTTTACATTTAATACTGTAAAGTCATCCATAATGACTAGTTAAGTTAATTCATTTTCCCTGACGATATTCCTTTTTGAACATCATAATTCTAACATATCACCTGGATTCATTATCTTCCCATTTTTGTGTTCGAGCATTTCTAAAAATTGTTCTGGGTCTTGCTTTATTGGCGGGAAAGTGTTGTAGTGAATTGGTACAACGATTTTTGCATTCAAAATGCGTGCTGCATAGGCCGCATCTTCTGGCCCCATCGTAAAATTATCCCCAATTGGCAAGAAAGCTAAATCAATAGGGTGTCTTTCCCCAATAAGCTTCATATCAGAAAATAATCCGGTATCTCCCGCATGATAAATTGTCTTTCCTTCAGCCATTAATAATACACCTGCAGGCTCACCTAAATAAATGATTTCCTTATTGTCTGTATAATAAGAAGAACCGTGAAATGCTTGTGTAAGTTTTACTTTTCCGAAATCAAATTCGCACGCACCGCCAATATGTAGTGGATGTGTTTTTAATCCTTGCCATTCCATATAGGTTGCTATTTCATCATTAGCTATAATAAGAGCACCGCTTCTTTTGGCGATTTCAACAGTATCACCGACATGATCGTTATGTCCATGTGTTAATATTATCACGTCAGGATTTTCATTCTCAGCCTTTAAGTCAGTTAAAGAATTTCCATTTATAAATGGATCAAATAATATCGTTTTCCCATTCGTTTCAACTTTAATAACCGAATGTCCGTGATAAGATACTTTCAAGTTCTTCACTCCTCTTTTATTTTTCTTTACATACTTCTTGAACCACCCTTGTATTTCCTTCTACAATTTTAATTTATAGAAATAGTTTTTAAAATTTGATATTCTATTAGTGAACTTAATTAAGGGAAGGCTCTTTTCTTAAACTTTTTTGCTTTTGCAAAAGAAGTTTTAAGAACCTTTTTGTTCTTCTTAAGAACAAATCTACTTTTTAAGAAAAGATGTCCTGAAACTAAATCTAAATTAGGATTTAGAACAATTTACGAAAAGCTACAATTTATTTGAAAACAACATAAGGAGATGAATACCCGTGAACCACCGATTACATAGTTTAGTGGAATGGTTAAAAACAGAAAATATTGATGCAGCATTCATCACTTCATCTGAGAATGTTTTTTACTTAAGCGGCTTTAATAGTAATCCGCATGAACGTTTACTTGGTGTAGCAGTATTTCAAAAAAAAGAGCCTTTCTTAATATGCCCATCTTTGGATGTTAATGATGCACAGCAATCAGGTTGGGAATATGAAGTCATTGGCTGCTCCGATACAGATAATGCATGGGATATTCTTTCGAAAAATATGAAGGATAGAGTTCCAAACATCCAAGTATTAGCGCTTGAAAAGGAACATATTAATATTGAACGATATGAAGAAATAATGAAAAGATTCACTGGTACTTCTTTTGTAGCGGCAGAAGAAAAGCTTCGCGAACTTCGCCTTGTTAAAGATGAAAACGAAAAAAGAATTTTAAAAATAGCCGCAGAATATGCGGACTTTGCGGTACAGGTCGGTATTAATGAAATTGCTGAAGGCAAAACAGAGCTTGATATCATTGCAGCTATTGAATATGAATTAAAGAAAAAAGGCATCTCCAAAATGTCATTTGATACAATGGTGTTAACAGGTAATAATGCTGCTTCACCACACGGTAATCCAGGATTAACGAAAATTAAAAAAGGTGATCTCGTATTATTTGATTTAGGTGTCATTTATGAAGGTTATTGCTCTGATATAACTCGGACTGTTGCTTACGACCATATTAATGACGAACAGCATAAAATTTACCATACTGTTCTAAAAGCAGAGGAAGAAGCTGTAAAAGCTGTTAAACCTGGAGTTAAAGCAAAAGAACTCGATCAGCTTGCACGCAATATTATTTCAGAGGCCGGATACGGAGAATATTTTACCCACCGATTAGGACATGGATTGGGAATTGGAGTCCATGAGTTCCCTTCTGTAACGAATACGAATGAATTAGTTATTAAAGAAGGTATGGTCTTTACGATTGAACCGGGTATTTATGTTCCAGGTGTAGCCGGAGTTCGTATTGAAGATGATGTTTTTGTTACGAAGGATGGAGTGGACATCTTAACATCCTTTGATAAATCCTTGCAAATTGTTAAATAGTTAGATTCAAAAAAAGAATCCACTCTTACGATATCTATAGTTAAAAGTGTTCATAAGACTTTTATCTATGAAAACATGTAAACGAAGTAGAAAATATTCTACTTCGTTTTTTAATATTTGTATTTACTTTTGATCACACCAAAAGATACTAATGCATCTTATCTGCATTTGAAATCACTAGCGTTTTTAGTTAAATCAACAGATATAGTTTTTATTTTATATGCAACTTTAGGAACGTATGCTGGAGTTTCATGAAACTTTACGATGTATAAGTCGTAAGGTGGATTATGAGCACCCTCAAAAGTAACAAATTGTGCTACAACTTCATGTTGATTACTGCTATTGTTAATCCTATTTATACTACGTATCTTTGAGCAAAAATAAGCCTTTCCATTAGATAGTTCACTAAAGTAAGTTGAATAGTGCCAAATAAGGGTTTCTTCCAAAAAGGTTTCTTTAGTTTCACTTGTTTGAGTATAACAATTCGGAATAAATAACATTAATAAAAAGAAACAAGTAAGGATTTTAGTTATCAATTTAATTAACCTCCTATTTAGTGAGTATGAGTTGTTTCTTTAAAAACTATTCCCGCTTTGTAAAATTTTCTAATTACGCAAATAAACACCAAAAAAAGAAGAGGTAAACACCTCTTCCTTTACTTTGTTACTTTATTTAATTGTACTTTAGTTATCAATTGGACGAATTCTTTTTTTAATTATCCAATTAATGAATTTGCATCAACATATTCAAGCTGAAGATCGTCAGCAACTGCTTTATAAGTACATTTACCATCTAAAGTATTTAGACCTTTGAATAATGGTTCATTATCCAAGCATGCTTGTTTGTAGCCCTTGTTCGCAATCTGTAATGCATAAGGAACTGTAACGTTTGTTAACGCGATAGTTGAAGTACGCGGAACAGCACCTGGCATATTCGCAACTGCATAATGAACAACACCGTGTTTTTCATAAGTAGGATTATCATGCGTTGTAATACGATCGCTTGTTTCGAAGATACCGCCTTGGTCAATTGCAATATCCACTACAACTGAACCAGGTTTCATCGTTGAAATCATTTCCTCTGTTACTAATTTCGGAGCTTTAGCCCCTGGAATTAATACTGCACCGATTACTAAATCGGCATCTTTTACAGATTCAGCAATATTAAATGGATTGGACATTAAAGTTGTAATATCGCTGCCAAAAATATCATCAAGCTGGCGAAGACGGTCAGGGCTCAAGTCGATTACAGTAACTTCTGCTCCTAAACCTACTGCCATTTTTGCTGCGTTCGTTCCAGCTACACCACCGCCGATAATGGTAACTTTTCCTCTTTGCACTCCAGGAACACCTGATAAAAGAATTCCTTTACCACCATGGTTTTTCTCAAGGAATTGAGCGCCGATTTGTGGAGCCATTCTACCTGCTACTTCACTCATTGGCGTTAATAATGGTAAAGAACGATTTGGAAGTTGAACAGTTTCATATGCAATACCGATCACTTTGCTTTCTAGTAATGCTTTTGTTAACTCAGCTTCTGCTGCTAAATGCAAATATGTAAATAGAATGAGACCTTCTCTAAAATATTTATATTCGCTTTGTAATGGTTCCTTTACTTTCATGACCATTTCCATGGACCATGCTTCCTCAGCTGATTGAACAATTTTAGCACCTGCTTGTGCATAATCCCCGTCCATAAATCCGGAACCTAATCCCGCACTAGTTTCGATAAAAACTTCATGCCCAGCTTTCGTTAAAGATACAACACCAGCTGGAGTCATAGCCACACGATTTTCATTATTTTTTATTTCCTTAGGTACACCAATACGCATAGGAAAAAACCTCCTTTATTACATTCGTTTAAATAATATATTAAAAAAATAATTGTAGAAAGCACTTTCATTTTATCAAATATACTCGTATTTTCCTATTAATTTCTCTCTCAACATAAAATTAATAGAAAAACCGCCATAATGGCGGCAAAATTGATGCTTATCTTTCATCATTTTGATCATTGATATGAAATTGTCCGTCAGGCTGATCTACTACACCGCTCGCATAAGCATCCATAATTTGATTTGTCGTTTCTTCAATTGCTTGATCATCATAGGACAGGTTTTCGTTTTCATTTCGCTTTTTCATTCAAACACTCCTTCAATATTAAATCTCTTCTATTTTTCGATAAATTTCATAAAATATCCGAAAAAAGGAGAGGAAATAAATTGAAGTCTAGAGATCTTTATCGAGTTCCCGGACAATATGATTTAATTCTGGGAGTATAAGTTTTTCCAAAGCTAATTTAACTGCACCAGATGAGCCTGGTGTTGAAAAAATCACCCGATTACGATAAGTGCCCGCTGCAGCTCTGGAAAGCATCGCAGCTGGTCCAATATCTTCTGTATAGCTTAAAAAACGAAATAATTCACCGAAACCGACAATTTCTTTTTCAAATAAACTCGAAACCGTTTCAATCGTAACATCCCGTTTTGCAATACCAGTTCCACCATTTAGAAGAATAGCTTTAATTTTGCTATCTTCCAATATAGTATGAATGGTTTGAATGATTTGATTCCGCTCATCCTTTACAATCTGGTAGAACACCACTTCATGCCCTTTTTCCATCAGCATCTCTTTCATCAATCGTCCGCTTTTATCATTTTCAACATTCCTAGTATCACTTACCGTGATAATGGCACAATACACTTGAACTGGAGCTAGTCGCTTGTGTTCCGTCACACTCATTTTTTATTCGTCCCTCTGCTTATCTAATAAAAATCGATACTGATAATATTTTTCAGCAAATTGATTCACTTTTCTAGAGAATTGATAGTTACTGCTAGCTCCAATTGCAAGCGAAATTAGTGAAGATTTGGATGAATTTTTTTTATTAAAAAGAGAAATAAAAAATACCTTCATTAGTTGTTTAAATGGTTCCTCAAGCCAACGACAATCCATAATCTTTTCCATACCTTCATAAAAATACGAGGTGTTTTTCTCTTCTAAATCTCTTAACAAATCGTCCCAACCCATTCCTCTTAATCGCCTTGGAAGCGAAGCTGCATGAAATACTTTTAAAGAGGTCATCATTTCAAACGGCTGCTGAACATCATAGCCGTAAGAGACAGCTGTTAATTGTACAGACCGTAAGTTTATTAAGATTAACGCTAAGAAATCAGAGCTTAAGATTAGGGGCTGCCCAGTTGCAGTCATACCACCTTGAAACAAGGAATAAACCTTATGGAGGGAAATATGTCGGTCTGTTATATATGCTAATTGATCAACGGAAAGCTTTTGCATATCTTGAATCATATAGATGGAATCATCAAAAACTCTTGCAGATTTTAGGATTCTCTCCTTCGCATCCTCTTGAATTTGCAAACCTTGTAGCAGTGAATGAAGATGAAATAACCATGTGTCTATTTTTTCAAAAAAAGGCTCTGATAAGTTCTCTGGAATTGCAGAGAATGCCTTGTCCACCCACTTTCCATACAGACTTTGCAAATCATTTTCTTCATATAATTCAAAGGATCTAATCCATTGATCAATATTTTCCCACACTTTTTGATCACTTTTAGTCCATGTCATGTAATAACTCACCTCATCCTGAGGAATATATTTCTATTAAAAGAAGTATAACAAAAAGAAATGAATCATGGTACTTGGTTTGAAAATTACATTTTCATTTGAGTCTGGTACAAAATTGTCAATTACATCAAAGTCATAAGCTAAACATCTGTTAATTACTTCAGCACATGAAGGAATGCTAATACTAATCTGTAAAACTATTAAGGTTAATAAATTAACAGTTCTTTCAAAATTACAACCTCCAGTAAATTTGTGCGTTCTAATATAACGTGAAGGAAGCAATAAGATAATAAAATTATCTAAGAATTCAAAAAAAAACCAAAAATACCACCGATAAATAATATCATTGGCTTTCAAATAAAAAAATATCCAGCCATAAAGACTGGATACAAAGTGTAAAGTAGAAAGTTCAGAATTTTTAAGGGGGATAAAAATTATTCTTGTTACTCATTATAGGCTTATTTAAAGACTATTTCATGAGCCAATGTATATAGGAATAATTATCCATTTTTTCTCTGTTTATTAATTTCAGCTCATAAAGTAATTGTGCCAAAAGTCTATGATAACGTTCAATGTCGTTTGGAACATCAACTTGTTTTATCCCACCCATTCAAAATCATTTTTATCTAAATACAAATTAAATTGTGAAAGGGATAAATCAGGTTAAGATAGAATATATATTCAGGTGATAATTTTGCTATAAATATATAGTTTAACTATTACTTACTTTTTCAGTGAAAATAATAAATGGAACAAAGTCATGTAATTACTCGAACATAAAGGAATTGAACCAGGAGAAATAATAAATTTCATTAACGTTTTGAAAAAATTGTCATCAATCGGTTATCTTAGCCCTACTCAAATGAGAAGGGCTTTTATTGTTTTATTTTAACCATAGATACTAGTCCACTCCATAATGGACAGAGTGAATAAACTGTTTGTATCAATTTTTACATTTGGTATTTCGGGATGTGATAAAATTGCCAGCTTTAATAGGAAATATACAAATTTTAAATGTAGCCGGGTCTGCAACAGTAAATTTTGGAGATACAGGATTTATATCGCCAAAGTCTGCTGCTAAAGAAACATTTGGTTCAAACGGAGGTGCTAATGGGGTTGTCGTAATAAACTTTTCTGCAATCAGTATAAACAATACTTTTAATAAAAGCATTCTGGATCAACCTATAACAGGAAATAATTAAAAAAATGGCCCTCTCAAATGAGAAGGGCCATTAGTGTGGATCGTGATGGATTGTTATTTTGTGTAGTTGACAATCAAAATATACTACTTAACTCGCATTTCTTGGTCAACTTTGATTAAATAGTGATTATTAAACATATTCCACTTTAATGCCCTAAACTCACTACTTGATTGTGATTACTTTTTTCTTCGCTTTAGTATAACGTTTAGTTTTATGATGAATTGGATTAGTGGACAGAAGAATAAGCAACCTCCTTCATGTAACATTACTTACATAAGGAATGTTGCTTTATTTTAGGTTTTGGTCTGATAATCACAATGATACTGCAATAAGATGTTTATAAATCTTGATTTGACGCAATTCGGATAACATCTCTCGCAATCATCACTTCTTCATTCGTTGGAATGACCATTACTTTGACAGGTGAATGAGGATAACTGATAAATGCTTCTTTTCCACGAATTTTATTTAACGCTGGGTCCCAATACACTCCCATAAATTCAAGACCACGAAGCACTTTTGCTCTGATGACATCACTATTTTCACCAATACCCGCTGTGAAAATAATCGCATCGACACCAGACATTTTCGCTGCATAAGTCCCAATGTATTTATGGATACGGTTAGCAAAAATTTCAAGGGCTAAATCAGCACGTTCATTCCCTTCTGCTGCTTGTGATTCGATATCACGAAGATCGCTTGAGAAACCTGACACCCCTAGTATTCCTGATTGCTTATTGAGGACATCTAATACCTCATCAACCGTTTTTCCTGTTTTCTCCATTATAAAAGGAATAAGTGCTGGGTCCAGATTTCCGGAACGTGTTCCCATCGCAACGCCTGCTAATGGAGTAAATCCCATCGAGGTATCAATTGATCTCCCGCCTTCTATCGCCGCAATACTAGCACCATTTCCAAGATGACAGGAAATTAATCTTAATTGTTCAATCGGACGTCCAAGCATTTCTGCAGCACGCTCCGATACATACTTATGCGAAGTGCCATGAAATCCATATTTCCGAATTCCGTATTTATTATAATATTCATAGGGTAAGCTATATAAAAATGAACTTTCCGGCATTGATTGATGAAATGCTGTATCAAATACCGCTACCGCTGGAATATTAGGTAGAACATTTTTAAATGCTTTAATTCCAGTGATATTTGCGGGATTATGAAGAGGTGCTAATTCTGATAGACCCTCTATTTGGTGAATAACTTCATCATTAATTAATATGGAGTCATTAAATACTTCTCCGCCATGAACAACTCGATGGCCGACACCATTAATTTCCGCTAGAGATTTAATAATCCCTAGCGATGTCAGCTTCTCTAGAAGCAATTTTACTGCTACTTCGTGATTTGGAATATCAAAAGTTTCCGTTTGTTTTTCACCGTTAACCGTTATATTAAAAATCGAATCTGTTAATCCGATTCGCTCAATAAGTCCTTTTGTGATTACTTTTTCCTCGGGCATTTCAAATAATTGAAACTTTAAGGAAGAACTTCCGGCATTTATTGCAATTATTTTTGACATTGATACCGTCCCTTTTTTCATATGATTTATCCATACGATACATTTAAACATGTAAAAAAGTGTTTATCAAGCTAATGCGGTAAATGGAATCGGTTCCAATACGAAGTAAATATATTCAAAGCTTTTCAAAAATTACGCCGGTGTTAACCGGCATTTTATTTCTTATTTTCAACAAACCAATTTTCGATTTTCTGAAGGATACTCTCCATTGCTCGCTGATTGGACAGTGACGGTAAGGATGCAAATAGAATTTGTTTTGGTGCAGCAATCTCTTCTGTCTTTTTTTGTAAAATTAAAATACTTTTTGCTGCCTTCTCATTTTTAAACATAGATAATGGAAGCTGAAGAACTCCTTGAATATGTGCTTGTTCTTGTAAAAAAGCATGCAGTTTAGGAGATTCCTTGGATTCAAATAAATCATTAGGGATAAGAAAGAATAAATATCCCCCAGGTTTGATATGATTCATGCTTTGTTCTATAAATAAATGATGAGCATAGGAGTGTCCTTCTTCTGCTTTTAATTGGTATTTTTGTGCTCCGAGATCATTCGGATAATATCCGACAGGCAAATCACTTACAACGGCATCAACAGGGTCCACAAATAAGGATTGTAAAGAATCTTGGTGGAAAAATTGAACAGGATGCCTTTGTAAATTTGCTCCAATATAAGCAAGCTTAAGTAAGAGATCATCTACGTCTGCCGCATAGGCATCTATTTCCTTTGGACTCAAATGATTTAATATAGTTGTTAATAGATTACCTGTGCCTACAGCTGGATCTAAGAGAGAAAAGCTAGAAATGTTTTCATGGAATTTTTTAATTAAATATCCTAAAAATAATCCAATGGAATCAGGTGTCATCTGATGATTAGGCTGAACACTATCTTTCATTCCTTTTAAGATTGCCAATTGAAATGCTTTTCGAATCTGTTCATTTGAATAATGATTTATTGGAAAATCGCTATACATTTTCTCTAATCTTTTTTTCGTAATTTCGCTAAGTTCATTCTGCAATATATCTTCGTGAAATATATTTTCACCAGTTTCAGCTAAAGCATCTAAATATGTGCAGGCTAATTCTGCCTGTAATATATCTGCTGTTTCATTTAATACATTAAAAATGGTTTCTACGCCTTCCAACTTCATTAAAATCCTCCTACAATAATTGACCCCGATTGAAAATCGGGGTTAAATAAATCCAATTATATAAATGTTTTATTATCAAATAAGTTACAAACAAGATTAAAAATTGTCTAGTTCATGCACCTATCGACTAGCGGAATTCTGGGTCTACTTCCTGTGATAAGTCAACAACAGGTGAAAATGGAAGAGCTATTTTTACTTGGTAAAATTAAACTTCAAATTTTACTCGGTAATATTAAACTTCAAATTTCACCAGTCCGTGCGTCGATGAGCATGGAGCTTCCATATTTCGTTTTATTTCGCTTGCTTTGCTGCTTCTATCGCTTTTTCGTAATCTGGGTGATTAGTTCCCTCACTTACGTATTCTACATATGTAACCATATCATTGCTATCAATGACGAAAACGGCACGTGCTAATAGTCTTAATTCCATCATTATAACACCATAGGCTTCCCCAAATGATAAATCACGATGGTCTGAAAGGGTAATAACATTATCAAGTCCGCTCGCTGCACACCAGCGCGCTTGTGCAAATGGCAAATCTGCCGAAATGGTTAGAACTTTTACATTTTCTAATTTTGCTGCTTCTTCATTAAAGCGTCGAGTTTGTGCATCACAAACACCAGTATCAATGGAAGGAACAACACTTATTATGCGAACCGAACCTTTTGAATTGTCTAGTGTTACTTCTGACAAATTATTTGCTAGAACAGTGAAATTCGGTGCTTTATCCCCTTCTTTTACTTCATTGCCGAGTATAGTCATATTATTTCCCTTAAATGTTACTGAAGTCATTTTACATTCCTCCACAAGTTAAATTTTATTATCATATTCCTATCATACTGAAGAAAAAAGTATTTTTCCAATTAAAAACCTCGCCATAGAGGCGAGATTCACATTCTGTTTTCGTATAATTTTTTTCATTTCGTAAATTGTTATAAATACTAATGTAAAATTAGCTCGTGCCATCTTTTCTTAAAAGGTTATTTCTTCTTGACCTGAATATAGATGATTATAAGGTTTTTCGCTTACTTAAGGCAACATAGTAAAGAAAATAGCCTTATTAAAAATCAAAATCCTGTTTTTGTTGAGTAGGTTGGTGTGACTTCCATCCATTTGAATTTTTGTTATTTTGATCATTTTTCTTTAGCATCGACTGAATTTTATCTACTACACTAGGTGCGACATCTAAGATTTTTTCTAGGAGATGGGTACTCTCATCGAGATGAAGCATCTTAACACCTAAAGAATTTACAATTAAGAAAGCGATCGGTGTAATGGAGACACCTCCACCACTTCCTCCACCAAACGGTAGCCCTGATCCGCCACTGTTCTGTCCCTGATTTTGGTCATTAGATGATTTACCATTTGTATTAAACTGACTTCCACCCGCCGCAAATCCAAATCCCACTTTGGAAACGGTTAAGATGACACTTCCATCAGGTGTTTCAACTGGGTCACCAATTATCGTGTTAACATCTATCATTTCTTTTAAATTTTCCATCGCGGCTGTCATTAAGCCTTCAATTGGATGGTCACTCATTTTGACTCCTCCTTTTCATTAAATGGAATGATTTTCGTCTTCTGACATTGCGGTTAAAGGCTTTGTCTTGAATGAGCCCTTTCCGCCTCTCCAATACTTCAATATTTTTATTCCTGCTAAAATAGCATTCCCGATTCGAATTTTAAACATACATTTTATCTTTGTTTGTGATATAGGGATTCGAAAGGAGGGATAGATTGAGATTTCCGGTTGCACCATTAGCTTCATGTATTTACTGAACAAACCGATAATTCCACCCTTAAAAGACCAAGCGACACCAGTTAGTATCCCTGTTATGGCAGCATCCTTTACTCCAATAACAGAATACCATTCGAATTGTTTAATCCTTATTGTTTTTAAAAATTTTCGAATCACCATACTTAAATCAAAAACATGCTGTAAAAGCTCTTTATAATCGGAAATTCGTTCACTTATTTCATGAGGAGTAATATTATTCGTTTCATGTCCTTCCCCATTATTCATTTTATAAATAAGTTTGGGTTCATCCTTATCAACTTTCACCATGGGTACTTCAATCGTATGTCGCAAAAATTTCCAAACTGTTAATTTAATTTTAAAGTGATCATCATCTTGTTGATGAGAAAAATCCAGTATGATGGTGACAGTCGTAAACCAAATAATGAAAAATAATAGAATAAGTAATCCAAGAATTATAGCGGTTACGATCATCATGGCACACAACCTTTCAGCTTAGAACAAATGCGGAAGCGCCTTGCCCATCGGCGTACGGATTTCGTAGTCTTCGAATGAGATAAAGGAAACACAGTGAGGTAGTTCAAGAGCTATTGAAATTGGTACTTCAAATTTCACCGAGTGAAATTAGTATTACCAATCTCACCTGATGTTGACTTATCGTAGGGAGGGGACGGAGAAATCCGCTTGCCGATAGGCGCTATTAAAATTGAAGTACAAATTTCACCTGTAGCTAGCCGTAGACAATTTATAAAAAAGGACTAAATTTTATGGTTTCCTAAACAACACAAAAATAAACCTGCTCTTTATAGAGCAGGCTGCAATTGTTTTTTTATATTTTCATGGATTACGGTTGTATCTGCAAAAATATCATGTAACTCTTGCTTTTTGGGAGTAGTGGCAACGATCACGTACAAAATCCAAATAGTTGCTGATATGTACCTTCCAATTTCCGCTACTCATCGATCATTTAGTCATGATTATACACTAAGGCTATTCGTTTTTTTCCATTTACTGCTTTTATATACATTTGAAGCTGATAAAATAATAATTGCTGCCCATATACATACAAACGCCCACATGTTTGCTTTTGTAAAATGTTCACTGTAAAAAAATACACCTAGGATGAGCATGATTGTTGGAGCAATATATTGTAAAAAGCCTAACAAATACATTGGAATTGCTTGGACACCCTTAGCAAAAAACAGGAGCGGTGTGGCAGTTACAATTCCTCCCCCCATTAATAATAGATCTGTTCCTAAAGATCCCGAAAACATCACTAAGTTTCCCTTTAAAGAAAGATAAATGAGAAAAATAAGAGCAAAAGGAGTTATTGTCATTGTTTCTAATGTTAACCCAATAGTAGAATCGACTTTTATAACCTTTTTTACTAACCCATAGACCCCGAAGGTCAAGGCTAAACTAAAGGATATCCAAGGAAATTGACCAAATGACAATGTGAGAATAATCACCCCAATCGCTGCGAGAAGAAAGGAGATAATTTGCACAAAATTAAGCCTTTCTTTTAAAACAAATACACCTAATAAAATACTAATTAATGGATTAATATAATAACCAAGACTTGCTTCTACAATATGATCTGCATTTACTGCCCAAATATAAATGAACCAATTCATTGTAATGATAATGGAAGCAAATATGAGAGATAGCACTGTTTTTCGATTAGTCTTTATATTTTTTAAAGTTTCTACGAATTTTTTCCACTTTTTTGTCACCAGTAGTAAAATAACCATAAAAATAAATGACCAGAAAATTCGGTTTGCTAATATTTCATCTGCCGATACATGATGCAGCCATTTCCAATATATCGGTAGTACTCCCCAAAAAATATAGGAAAATGACGCATAAATAATCCCCATTTTTTCATCCTGTTTCATACTCTTCTCCTCTTTTCTAGAAACTGAATCTATGATGTAATTTATACTCGTTTCTCAACGTTATTATTATAATGGGTGTTTATGTACAGATTTTTGCTTATTGTAATCTGTTTTAAATCCTATTGAAGACTTAGTTTCGAGCATCTTTTCTTAAAAAATCTTTTCATTCTCACCCCAAATAAGTTTCATTATAAGATATTCTTCTACAAAAGTAACGTAGTTTAAGAAAAGAGCTATTATAAAAGAAAGAAAGGTAGACAGTATAAATAAACCGTCCACCTTTTTTGTTAAAAATATTTGTTAAAATTTTTAGTTGACCTTTTCCATTTCACGTTGACGTAATTCAATGCGGCGAATTTTTCCTGAAGTTGTTTTTGGCAATTCATTAATAAATTCAATTTGACGCGGATATTTATAAGGTGCAGTCAAATTTTTCACATGGTCTTGTAATGTTTTGACTAGTTCCGGTTGTTCTGGAGTTATTCCTTCTTGAAGAATAACATAGGCCTTCACAATATTTCCGCGGATTTCATCAGGACTGGCTACAACAGCACATTCTTTTACAAAAGGATGTTTGACAAGGGCATCTTCCACTTCAAATGGCCCTATTGTATATCCGGAGCTGATGATGATATCATCTGATCTACCTTCAAACCAAAAATAGCCATCTTCGTCTTTCTTAGCCCTGTCTCCAGTAACATAGTAATCTCCTCTAAATTGCTTTGAAGTTCGTTCGGGATCCTTGTAATAATTTTTAAATAATGCTGGTGTTTCAATGTGAACCGCAATATCGCCTACTTCTCCAACCACACAAGGATTTCCGCTTTCGTCGATTATGTCAACACTATTCCCAGGAATTGGTTTCCCCATCGAACCCGGCTTTACATCCATTTCTTTCGTAATACCAACTAGTAGGGTATTCTCCGTTTGTCCGTACCCATCTCTTACCGTAATATTAAAATACTTCCTAAACGTCTCAATTACTTCTCTATTTAATGGTTCTCCAGCAGACACTGCACTATGTAAAAGTGGTAATTGATATTCATTCAAATTGTCTACTTTCGCCATTAAACGATATTCTGTAGGCGTACAGCATAACACATTTATATCATATTTTTCTAAAAGATGTAGATACGTTTTTGGTTCGAATTTCCCGTTATACACAAAACCTGTTGCACCTGAGCCTAAGACAGATAAGAACGGACTCCATATCCATTTTTGCCACCCTGGACCAGCTGTCGCCCAAACCACATCATCTTCTTCGATGCATAACCAATTTGGTGCTGCAGCCCTTAAATGGGCATATCCCCAGCCATGAGTATGCACGACACCTTTTGGATTACCTGTTGTTCCAGAAGTATAGGATAAAAACGCCATATCATCTTTGGAGGTATTAGATATTTCAAGATGATCCCCAGTTGCATTCATTAATTCATGCAAGGAATTCCAACCGTCAGTTTTTTCTCCAACGACAAATTTAATTATACTTTTCGCATCTACTATCTCATCAAATTGATGAACATATGGATAGTAAGCTGCAATAGCTTTAACATTTGCATGTTGAATACGGTATTGTAAGTCTTTTGATTTCAACATTTCGGAGCTTGGAATTACGACAATCCCGGTTTTTAAAGCGGCAAGATATATTTCATATGCTTCAATTATTCTGGGAACCATTACTAAAATAACGTCGCCCTTTTTCAGACCGCTGTGTAGGAAAACGTTCCCAATTCTATTGACATTCTTCATTAAATTAGTATATGTAATTTCTCTTTTTTCGCCTTGTTCATCTTCCCATCTTAAGGCCATTTTAGAAGGATCTTGTGCAAACTGTTCAACTTCTTCTACAATGTTGTATTTTTCTGGTGCTAATAAATCCTCACGGTTCATCCAAACTCCTCCTCGCACATTTTCTTCTTTACTATTATACATAATAATTTAAAAATTTGTAATTATTAAATAGAAATACATAAGCGCCTTATTCATCGGCTTACGGATGAATAATATTTGAAGTTTAATTTTACCGAGTGAAATTAAACTCGCTATTTCACCTGATGTTGACATATCGTAGGGAGGAGACGGAGAAATCCGCTTGCTGATAGGCGGCACTGGAGATAGACGTGGATCATAATTTTTAAAAAGGTTAGCCTAAAGAGTTTTATTAACATAAAAAGGAGCGGGCATTTGCCCACTCCCTTATCCATGCAATATTTAATTAATGAATATGTCCGCCTAGTTGTTGTTCAGCCATAGAAACAAGGCGTTTTGTGATTTCACCACCAACTGATCCGTTAGCACGTGAAGTTGTATCAGCACCAAGACTTACACCAAACTCATTAGCAATTTCATATTTCATTTGGTCAAGTGCTTGTTCTACACCACTTACTAATAATTGATTGTTGTTCGGCATGTGTTTTCACCTCCTTGTGAGTATAGATTTTGCAAAAACACATGCCTTCATGCAGTGAAACAGTTGGTAATTGTTCCTTATATAATTAATTTTTGCTATAATAATGACTTTTTTCTAAAGCTCTATTGTTATTGCTAACGAAAAGCAACAATTTATACGAAAACAGCCATATTTATTTAAAATAAATCTGAAAATTGTTCGTTTTTCATAGGATTTTCATGACTTACTATTATTGTCTCGATATTATTTACGGCTTCTTCTATAAGTGTGTCAAAGTCAACATCACTTTCATAATATTGAATTTTTGACAATTTAGGTCTAGTTTTAGGAGAAGGTGGAGTGAAAATGGTACAGCAATCTTCAAATGGTAAGCTTGAAATATCAAATGTATCAATCTTTTTTGCAATATCAATGATTTCCAGCTTGTCCATAGAAATTAATGGCCGTAAAATTGGTGTTGCTGTAACATCATTTATCGCTAGCATACTTTCCAATGTTTGACTTGCCACTTGTCCTAGACTTTCTCCTGTTACAATGGCTAATCCATCATTTCTTCTTCTGATTTCATCGGTAATTCGCAACATCATTCTTCTAGTTGCTGTCATAGAGTAACCTTCTGGAATTTGTTTGTGTATTGTTTCTTGCATTTTTGTAAAAGGTACAAAATGCATTTTTACAAATCCACTATATGCTGAAATTTTCTTTGCTAAATCGATTGTTTTTTGTTTTGCCCGTTCACTTGTAAATGGTGGACTCTCAAAATGAACAGCCTCTACTTGAACTCCACGTTTCATCGTTAAATATCCAGCAACAGGGCTGTCGATTCCTCCTGATAGCATGAGCATCGCTTTTCCAGATGAACCAACAGGAAGCCCTCCAGCACCTTGAATGACCTCAGATGATAAATAAATAGCATCTGGTCGAACATCCACCAATAGGTTAATATCTGGATTTTTTACATCCACCTTAATATTTTCGATATTTTTTAAAATATATCCCCCAACAGCATGATTAATTTCATTTGTATCATACTCAAATGTTTTATCCCCTCTTCTTGTTGTAACTTTAAAGGTGTTTCCTGGATTAAAGATTTGCTCTACTAATGATAATCCTACTTGTTGAATATTATCGATATTTCTTTCCGTACGAACAGCTAAACTAAATGATTGGATGCCAAAAATAGTAGATAATTTCTCCATAATTGGCGTGCTTTCTTCACCGTTTAATAGAATGTACATGCGGTCATGTCCACCTAGGATGTGGATATTTGGATGATCTTTTAATGCCCCACGAATATTTCTTTTTAAGTGAGTAATAAAATGCTTTCGATTTCTGCCCTTTGTAGATAATTCTCCATATCGGATTAATATACGGTCATAATTCACTTTGTATCCCTCATTACCATATTTAATTTTTGTAAAACTTGTTGAATGGTTCGGATAAAGCCCCTCGCTTCATCCATAGTATTTTCATATGACAGGCTAATTCTTACTGCACTTTCAGCAACATTTTCTGGAACTCCCGCCGACAATAATGTTCTGCTAAGTTTTTTTTGCTTCGATGAGCAAGCACTTGTTGTTGAAACATAAACTGTTTCCTTTTCAAGTGCATGTACAATAACTTCCCCTCGCAAACCGACCGCAGAAAAGTTGATGATATGTGGTGCGGATACAGTCGGATTTGTATTTACTTGTATTTGTGGTATTTGATCAAGTTCCTCTATTAAAAAATCACGGATCTGCCCGAGTGCCGCACTCTTTTCCTGTCTTTTTTCTTCTATCATCCGCATAGCTTTCGCCATTGTTACAATACCACCGGTGTTCTCCGTTCCGCTCCTAAGTTTTCCTTCTTGGCTGCCTCCCGTTAAAAGCGGTGATATTCTAACACCTTCACGTTTAAATACAAGACCATTCCCTTTAAGACCATGAAATTTATGTGCTGAAAAG
The DNA here is from genome assembly GCF_058781025.1 of Heyndrickxia sp. FW510-T9. Classification (NCBI taxonomy): domain Bacteria; kingdom Bacillati; phylum Bacillota; class Bacilli; order Caryophanales; family Bacillaceae; genus Heyndrickxia; species Heyndrickxia sp. FW510-T9. Next base: position 70,432 of record NZ_JBYSWK010000008.1, read on the forward strand.
GTACATAAATCAATATTTGCTTTGTATAAATCTAATGGAACTTTTCCAAATCCTTGTACATGGTCTACATGAAATAATACTTTTGGATATTTTTTTAAGATGCTTCCAATTTCCTTAATTGGTTGAATCGTCCCTAATTCATTATTTACGTGCATGACGGAAACCAGAATTGTTTCCTCTGTTATCGCTTTTTCCAGATCCATTACATTTACTTGTCCATTTTGATCAACAGGTAAATAAGTAATCTTATATCCCAATGTTTTTAATTGTTCACATGTTTCGTATACTGAGGCATGCTCAATATTCGAGATAATAATATGCTTTCCACGAGAAGAATATTGTAAGGCTGTTCCTTTAATAGCTAAATTATTCCCTTCTGTGCCACCAGAAGTAAAAAAGATTTCATTTGCTTTCACATTTAGAATATTAGCTATTTGCAATCTAGCCTGTTTTATAAGTTCTTCCACCTTACCACCTAAGTCATGTAAGGAAGATGGATTCGCAAAGTACTGTGTTGAAATTTTGACAAAGGCATTTACTACCTCGTCATATGGCTTTGTTGTTGCGCTATTATCGAAATATATCATGAAAAACACCTTCATTAATTTGAATAGTAAAAATAAAAATATTAAAATGCTAACAATCATAAATCTTATCATAAGTTGTGATTATTGAACATAAAAAAGACAAAAGCGGAATCTGCGCTTTTGTCTTTATTCTTCCTCATTTAATAATTTTTCAATATGTTTTAAAGCACCAGGTTCCACTTCTTCTACCGCTGTTGCCGCTTCCTCAAGCGCTAATCGGTAATCGAAGCTTCTAAATGCCTCTTCTGCTTCCTGTAAACCGATTGCAACCTTTTGATAACGGGCACGATACCGATTACCATACTGAATTACCTTCTCTGCTAAAACAGCACTCTCTATAAGATCTTCTGTTTTTCCGCTTAAATGTTCCACCGTATCCATAGCATTATTTAAATGATTATGTACAGAGGCCATATTTAATGGCTTCTCATTCAGGCTTGTAAAAACATCCTGTATATGTTCCATAGCCTGTTCAAAAACAGATTTATAGTCATTTGGTAACCCCGGAACATTACTTTTGGAAATTAATCTTTTCATTTCAGTAATTCTTCTTTTAAGCTCTTGGATCTTATCCCGTGCTTCTAGTTCATCTTTTCTTAATGTTTGAAGATGCTCAGAAAATTCTTGCTGTTCCTTCTCTAACTTTTCAATTAACTGTTTGATTTCCTTTAAGTCTTCACTAAGGATAGTAAATGCTGAGTTTTCCTCATTCAATTTCGTTTCAAGCATTTCATATCTTTTAATTAGCTGAGTCAATTCTTTCTCAATATTATTTGGTATCTTTTGTTCACCATCTAACAGCTGATAGCTTTCTTGAACAATTTCTGTTTCAGATATTAATTTTTCATTCGTATCTTTTAATTTTTCAAATAAGCTTATAACGGTGTCCTTATGTTGATGAATGTATTGTTTTGCATGAACTTCCTTTTCAAGCAGATCATATAATATTTCGATTTTTTCTTTTATTTCTAGGGCACCTTTTTCTACTTCAGCAATTTCTGTATTTTCGAGAAAGTTACTATAAGTATCAAGTGCCTTCTTCAGATAGTCCACTTCTTTTTCAAGCTGCAGATGTTCTAATTTAAAACCTTTTTCCGCCATCTCTTTATGGCCCTCTGCGATTTCATTCACTTGTGAAGGAAGGATTGTGTCAATTTCCGTTAGTAATTCAGGAATTTTTTCGATTTTTTCATCAAGCTGTTCCAAGTTAGAAGTTAAGTCAATGACGACTTCCCGTGCTTCTAAATAATCCCCGTTCGTTGTTAATTCTTCAAATTGCTGTAATCCGTTAGCAATTTCCTCAAGCTGATGTTCTAATTTCTTAATTGATTTCCCATAATTATGTCGATGAATGAGCAAGTGTTTTTTCAACGATTTATATTTTTTGTGTGAATTTTCTATTTCTACTCTGTTTTTTTCTTCGCTGCCGATTAATTCACTTAACTCGGAAAGAATGTTTTCTATTTTCGCTTCAATATCCTGCAACACTTTTTCAATCTTTGCCTGCTCGCTTTTCGCACGTTTAAAACGGTATTTATCCGTATACTCTTCAATATCAAATAAATAATCTTCCACATCCGGAAGCTGCACTGCGACAATTTCATCCCATGACTTTCTCCATCGTTCAAACTTTTCTTCTGTTTGACCAGTCATGTTTAATTGTTTGACCTTTCCTAGTTCATCCAAAACAGGACGATTCATAATATCAATTTTCCAAGCCTCAAGCTTGTCAATTTCTTTATAATATTTTTTCCGTATGATGAAACCAATCACTAATAATATAAGAATAAGTACAATTATGCCAATGATGCCATACATGACATTAAGCCTCCTGTTTATCCGAAATGCATCTATTTTTTACGATTTTGTTATTTTATGTATGATGTAAATATGATACCATGTAACGACAATTTTTGACTATTAAATTCGCTAATTTTTGCAAAAATGAAAGGTTATTTGAATAAATATTACACTTTATATGAAAATAATCGATAATAAAGTGAAAAAGCAGAAAAAAATCTGCTTAAATAAACGAAATTACTTGAGGGTACTGCGTGTAAATAAATTTTGGTCCCCTGCTCATCTTTAGCTGTTACTCCCTAGATAGAATTAAATCGACAGCTATTTATTATTCCACAAAAAAAACACCGTCTTAATACGGTGTACGTATAGAGAAATTCACCATTTCACTATTATCTATCCACTCCACTAAAACATGAAAATACTTTTCAATAAAATATTTTTCATGAGGAAAAATGTGTAAAACTTCTCGTAAATAATGACTGTTTAGAAATGGCATGGTGATCATGCTCTTTAGTTGAATAATCTTTAGATTAATCATCGTTTGCTGTTCATTCTCTTCCCCTAGTAAGCGTTTGAATAAGTAACGCTCTTTCATTAAATAAGACGAAATGATTTCTCTAATCACTTGTGAGTCAATCGAAATTTCCCTCAAAACTAATCTAGTAAGAAGATGATGGTTGCTTTGAAATACTAATATCTTATAAATTGCCTTTTTTAAACATTCTTTACGATTATCCAAATTAATTATCTCTACTTCCTCTTCTAAAATTGATAAGTAATGTTCAAAGAAGTACACCAGACATGCTTCAAGCAATCCCTGTTTATTATGAAAATAATAAGAGATATTAGCTGAGTTTACATTGGCCTTGTTTGAAATATCTCTGATCGACGTTCCATCATACCCTTTTGTATTAAATAATAGTATGGCTGAATCCATAATAATTTCTTTTGTCGACATAACTGCCTTTGCCATGGAATTCCTCATTTCATACTTTTTTCTTGTACATTTTCTTTAAATATGCTATTTCTATAGAAACAGTTCCATAAGTGTTTACTTTTATAGACTTCTATCTTTTATGCAATTCTCCTATAAAAAAATATCGACACTTTCTAATGGATATGACAAGAAATGCTTCATTTTAAAAATATTTTGTAGAGAATAGGGTGAATTTCATGTTTCATGCAAAATCTTATCAAGGTACAAAAGAAAAAAATTATGAGCTAGTAACAAAGCAATTACAAGCTCTTATTGAAGATGAACCTAATCGAATTGCAAATCTAAGCAATGCCTCTGCCCTTTTAAATCAGTTTCTCGATACTATTAATTGGGTAGGCTTTTATTTAGTTGAACAAGATCAATTAGTATTAGGACCATTTCAAGGATTGCCAGCATGTGTTCGAATACCATTCGGCAGAGGTGTTTGCGGTACTGCAATTGCTGAAAGAAAGACGCTTAGGGTAGAAGATGTTAATCAATTCCCTGGTCATATTGCCTGTGATGCAGCATCACAATCAGAGATTGTTGTCCCACTCATAAAAAACGAAGAATTGATTGGTGTACTTGATATCGATAGCCCTATTAAAAATCGTTTTGATGAAATAGATGAAATCCATTTAAATAAATTTGTAGAAGTATTGGTTACGTATTTATAAAAATAATGTAAAAAACGCCATCTGATATAGATGGCGTTTTACATTATTTGATATTCTTCTTTTATAACAACCTGATTTTTCCCAAGACTTTTTGCATTATAAAGACCTAAATCCGCACGGTGAAATAAATGTTTGGCTTCATCTTTTCGTTCCCTATTCCAATAGGAAACACCACAAGAAACCGTAATCTGTGGGTTTGTATTTTCTTTTACGGCTTGGACTAACCTTTTTGCAATATGAGCTCCTACTTTTAAAGATACACCTGGAAGGTAGACTGCCAGTTCTTCTCCTCCCCAACGTGCTCCTATATCTGATGATCTGATATTGTCCAAAATTAAATTAGCGACTTGTACGAGAACATCGTCTCCAATCTGATGGCCAAACGTATCATTTACTTCTTTAAAATTATCAATATCTAATAAAATAAATGTACCTTCCTTATCAGACAGCATTGATTTCGTAATTTGATTGTTCAGATAACTCTTTACAAACAATTGAGTCAATTGATCCGTTATCACCATCTTCTCTAATTTTTCCCGCAAAATGGAGTTCATAATCGCTAAGGTAGAATGGTGGATTAAGGATTGAAATAATTTAAACATATCAAATGAAAAGAAGTATGGCTTCTCCTGCAAAACAATGCTAAAACCTTTCAATGAATTGCTTTGCATCATCGGAACGGCCATCATCGATAAATATGGTAAAGAATCGCTTGAAATCTTCCCATTTAAATCGCTTAAAAGGATAGAATCCTTTTGATTTTGTAACGATTGAAAAACAAATTGTATATAGTCCTTCCCGCTTTCCGATGAAAAAAACTCACTGCTTCCATCCAATATCGATTTTGTATTATCCTCGTTAACAAGAATAAAAGCAATCGTTTTTACATGAAATGACTTAGAGATTTGTGCTATTAAAAAACCAACGGTCTCCTGTAAACGTGAGCTTCCATTTAATACATGGGAAGTTTCATTAATTAATTGCAAATCTTCTATTAGCCTTCTGGATTGCTGATATAGCTTTGCATTTTCTAAGGCACTTCCGGCAGTGTTGGCGAGCAATCTTATAAATTCAATCTCATTCGGTTTAAACATAAAGGAAGCATAGGTTATTACTTCCAAAACACCATAGACCCCTTGCTTTCCATGCAAAGGTGAATATAATCTTGTTAAATGGCTGTCACAAGTTGTATCGATTTGCGTAGTTCCATTTACAAATGATTGCATGGCACTGTCATTCATACTGTCATATTGTAATGGTTTAACAGGTAGTTCTTGATTGTAGTGATTATCGTTAGAGATCATCAAACTATATTCAAAGTTCGGAAAAACTCGTTTTAAGGTATAAATAATTTCAGACAGAACATTCTCTACATCCATGGACGAATGAAATTTCTCTGTCACTCTAAATAATTCTTTATACAAATACTCATTATTCATGTCCATCTACAATCCCCTATTATATCTGATCCTTTTATAATGAAAGATTACAAATATACAAATCCCTTAATAGTACTATTATACTATTGTTTTCCTAAAATTGTATAGATACGATAAGAAGTTTAATGAAGATTTAAAAATATAAAAACTATCACTTATCTCAACTCAGCAAGTAACTGTTGGACCTTTTACTTTCACTTCGCTGTTATTGGCAAATCTAAGGCTTGTTCAAGCGGATCAGCCAACAATGTATTTTTCACACTAATTAGAGCAATAGAGCATGGATAGTTCATTTTCACCTTGACTTTATTGTAATTGGATCATATAATGAAATTTGTGTAAAATAATGCAGCCTGTGCGGACAACTTTATGAATGTATTTTGTTCCCAGTCTAGAGGGTATTTGTAGAAATATTGAAGTAACGATCGGTGATTTTATATCCCAATTCACTTCTCACCTCTAGAATGTGGTGTATCGCGTAACCCTTAGCTGCTAGGGCGATGGTACATGAAAACATCATACCCATATTTGCATGTTCACATCTGTTTTTATTTTACAACAAAATAAAAACAAAGAGGAGGAGTCATTCATGGCTCGCTATACTGGTCCAAGTTGGAAATTATCACGCCGCCTTGGTATTTCACTAAGCGGTACTGGTAAAGAATTAGAAAAACGCCCTTACGCTCCAGGACAACACGGTCCTAACCAACGTAAGAAATTATCTGAATATGGTTTGCAATTACAAGAAAAACAAAAGCTTCGCCATATGTATGGAGTAAACGAACGTCAATTCCATAACACTTACGTGAAAGCTGGCAAAATGCCTGGTAAGCACGGTGAAAACTTCATGATTCTTCTTGAATCACGTTTGGATAACCTTGTTTATCGTCTTGGTTTAGCTCGTACACGTCGTCAAGCTCGTCAGCTTGTAAACCACGGCCACGTTCTTGTTAATGGCAAACGCGTTGATATTCCATCTTACCGCGTATTACCAGGACAAACAATCGGCGTACGTGAAAAATCTCGTAACTTATCTAATATTAAAGAATCAATCGAAGTAACAAACTATGTTCCTGAGTTTGTAACATTTGATGCTGATAAGCTTGAAGGTACTTTCACACGTTTACCAGAACGTTCTGAATTACCAGCAGAAATTAACGAATCATTCATCGTTGAGTTCTACTCTCGTTAATAAAAACGGTTCGAATAAGCCGGTATTTAAAAAGCAGAAAAACGTTGATATATCGACGTTTTTCTGCTTTTTTTATGAATTGTGGATGGGTAACATAACATTGACGGTTGTTCCTTTATTGATTTCACTTTCAATCATAATCTTCCCTTGATGCTCTTCAATAATTTTATAACACATCATTAATCCTAAGCCGGTTCCTTTTTCTTTGAGACTATAAAAAGGCTCTCCAAGATATGGAATACGATCTTTTGGAATTCCGCATCCTTGATCAATATAACGAATTAAAACAAAGTTGTGGTCGTGTTTCATTACTTGAATCACTATTTCCCCTCCACTTTGCATCGCTTCAATCGCATTTTTTAAGATATTGATAAATACTTGTTTTAATTGGTTAACTTCGCATCGAATCAATGGAATGTCGTCTTTCTCCTCCATCATAATTTGTATATTGTTCATGGTTGCTTCAGGATAAACAATAATTAAAACCTGTTTGATTAACATTCGCAAATCCTGTAGTTGAATAGTGACAGCCTGTGGCTTGGCTATTGCCATAAAATGATTGGTAATGGATTCAATTCTGTTAATTTCAGATACCATCACATCGAAATACCATTCATTGCTCTTATCTATAGAAGATTGTAATAAACTCAGAAATCCTTTAAGCGAAGTCAATGGATTTCGAATTTCGTGTGCAATTCCTGCTGATAATTGGCCTACCACAGCAAGCTTTTCCGATTTTCTTAATAATTCTTCTGTTTGCTTCAGTTCCGTTATATCACGCCCTATAATCACAAGTCCTTTACGTTTGCCATCTGGGTAAAAAATAGGAACTTTAATAATATCGAAAATTTTCCCATCATGTTGAGGAACTATTTGACTTCGGATAACACAGCCTTTTTCCCACGCTTCTTGATCGGTTTTCTCGCTAAGAGAAGACGTATCTTGAAAGAGATTATTACATGCAGGAACCAGTTCGCTATATTTTTTGCCATGATAGGGAACATTCTCAAATTGAAAATAGGAAAGGGCATACTTATTCGCTTCAAGCCACCTTCCTTCACCATCTTTAAAGATAACAATGTCAGGCATGGCATTAATTAAAGTACGTAATCTTTTTTCGCTTTCTTTCAATGCTTCTTCCATTCGTTTATTTTTCGTAATATCTCTTAAGATGGTTACGAAAGCTGTCACATTTCCTTTTGCATTTACAATTGGAGAAACGAAGCTGCTAACATCAATAAGACTTCCATCTTTATGTTGTCTAATCGTCTCAAACGACATCACATGCTTGTCATCCAATATTTTTTGAAAGATTATGTTGCAATGATCAACTAAAAAATCGGGAATAATAGGGACTTGTCTCCCTATTACTTCTTGTTCAGTCCAACCGAATACTTCCTCAAACGCTTTATTCACTTTTATGATATTGTGTTTTAAATCAAAAATAATAATAGAATCAACAGTATTTTTAAGAAACAAATCCAATTGTTGTTTAGTCAATTGTAGATCTTCTTCCATTTGCTTATTTTTAGTAATATCTTTTACAATTCCATAAACTCCCACAATCTCATTGTCTATAAAAATAGGGAAGCTTTTTATTATTAAATCTAATCGATATCCACCTTTGTGCTTGACCGCCACCTCATATTCCTGTGGTGCTCCTTTCATTGTTTTATCTAAATACTCCATCCCTATTTCCCAGTATTCTGGAAGAATCAATGAAGAAAGTGAAATCTCTTGAAGTTCTTTAACCATATAACCAAGCATTCTTTCCAAAGCTGGATTTGCATCCAATAAATTCCCCTGAAAATCACAAGAATAGATGCCATCAGGATTATGATCAAAAAGAGATTTATAGAAATCGGATACTTTAATTGATTTTTTCTCTACATCTTGTTTTTTTTCATTAAGATCGGCTATGATAGCCCCGCTATTGATAGTTGAAAAGGATGAAAGCTTTGCATCTATCACGCTATATAAAGAAGTTTTTGGAGCAAAATAAATGTCCTTAAAATTTGTTAATGGTGGAGGTATAACGGAAACAACGAAACCGATCGGCATTCCTCCATAGATATAAGGGGTTAGCTCAAAACTCCAAACCCCATTTAAGTGTTCATAATACCATTGCTTTTTTGACATTAAGGAAAATGATAGAGAAGGACCGCTTATCAAGAAATGGTTCGAATTAATCAAACCTTGTTCGTAAAATAAAGAATCCGCCTTAATAACCTTTCCTCCGCGATCTAACACCGCTAAACAGGACTTTGACTGCCAAGAAATCTTCTTGCTTTGGTAATATTCCAGCAGCTTAAACCGTTCTAATCTCAATTGCTTATGTAGCATCCCATTAACATCTTGTGCCGCTTTCATTACTACAGATAAAAAATGAGGGTGATTGACTGTCCATATCCCTGTCAGGTCAATAACACCCAAAATTTTTTGGGTAGCTGGATCATGGATAGGAGCTGCTGAGCATGTCCACTTTTGTACCTCTTGGCAAAAGTGTTCTCCGGCAAAGACTTGAATCGGAGAATTTGTTGCTATGGCTGTTCCAATGGCATTTGTGCCTGCGTTATTTTCAGCCCAAGAGGATCCAGCTACAAAATTAATATCTTCCGCCTTTAGCATTAAAGATAATTCCCCGTCCAAATAAAGGATTTCACCTGAAGGGTTACAAAACGTTATCAAATAGCCAGAATCCATATACATATCTTTTAATTCCGTTAGTATCGGTCTTAAAGTACGAAATAGGGGATCTGTTGTCACATATTCCTTAATTTCTTCTTCAGCAAGGGTGATAGAAGTCTTACTTTGAAGTGGGCTGATTCCCTGCTCCAAACAACGCTGCCATGAATCATACATTATAGGGCTGATCGTTTGGGGTGTGCCATTACCAGAAATAAACTTTTCCCATTCATATTCAAGTTTTAGCCTTTCTACTTTCAGGTAAGAATACTTATCTGAAACTATTAGATTATTCAAAGCCATAGTTTTCACCCCAGAGAAAAAATTGTAATTTAAGATTGGGTATTTTTTATTAAAATTTCCCAAATATCAATATTATGTATTTTTCGACTAAATAATATATCACCTGCTAAACATTATTATTTTTGTAAGGGTAGATGAATTATATCAAATTTAGGAATTATCTGAACAGTAGTAAACTCTGATAAGTGACAAAAAAAAGCACTCGTAAACTTTTAATCGTGTCTACTCTATAGAGTACATGTTAATTTTTCATTAATGGTTTTTTGGTTTTTTTATTACTTGAGTAAATGTTCTCAATATCTTTTATGAAGGACATTTACTTTTTGTTTTTACTGTATCTTGTCCTTCATCTACTTCATGAAGGACATTTTCCTTTTGCTTTTCCTGCTTCTTGTCCTTCATCTACTTCATGAAGGACATATTCCTTTTGCTTTTCCTGCATCTTGTCTTTCATCTACTTCATGAAGGACATTTTCCTTTTGCTTTTCCTGCATCTTGTCCTTCATCTACTTCATGAAGGACTCTATCATTATTTAAATAGCAATTGCAAAAACCCTAGAACCATTGTTGTAACAATGGTTTCTAGGGTTTTTGCAATTGGTTCATTTAGAGAGCTTTTAAAATATTAACAAACAGTATCCTATATTTAATATCTATATTCATCTGAATAGTAATTTGTTGTTTCATTGCTTGCCATTTACATCAACTCACATTGTTTAATTCTCTTCTGTAATTACCGTTGCATTATAAATTACTATTCTTTTACCATTTAAATCAAAAAGCACCTTATTCCCATATTCAGTGTCTTTAATATCAATTTTGCCTTTGTATTCTTTAATCAACTGCCCATTATTTCCATAAACTTTTACCGTTCTTTCTAAACCACCAGAGTTATTAGAATGAATGTTTTTTATGGTTCTTTCTCCAGCAGCTGTATTGAAATACCAAAATATGAGACTACCAATAATTAATATAATCACTACAAATATTCCAAGGCCGATCTTTGAAGAATTTTTATTTGCGGTATTATTACTCACCTAAATCTTCCCTCCTTTTCTATAGCATATTTTACGAATATTAATGAAAATAGTTTCAGTTGATATGTAGGTACAAAACTTTATGCTAATGGTTCTTCTTTAGTTTTTTTCACTTTTTGAGTATTTTTCCAATTGTATGTAAGAGATAAAAAATAATATAAAAAGCATAAAAGATTTCGATTTCAAAATCTTTTATGCTTTGCACTGAGTGGAATCATTTTAATTAAATGAATTTAATCAAGAAATATTTCTTTTTCCCTTTACGGATAACGGTAAATTCACCTTCAATACGGTCACTTTCTGCCAATACATAACCTACATCAGAATTACGTTCTCCATTTATATAGATCGCTCCATTTTGAATATCTTCACGAGCTTGACGTTTAGAAGGAACGATTTTTGCTTCCACTAGTAAATCAACAAGATTTAAATCGCTATCCTTTGAAATGTCAAAGGAAGGTACATCTTTAAAGCCTTGTTTGATTTCACTTGCAGTTAAGTTTTTGATATCCCCGCTGAAAAGCGCATCCGTGATTTTCAATGCTTGCTGCAAAGAGGCTTCACCATGAATTAGTCGTGTCATTTCCTCTGCAAGAGCTTTCTGAGCTTTACGCAAGTGCGGTTCCTCTTCTACAGATTTTGCTAATACTTCAATTTCCGCGTGAGATAAGAATGTAAAGTATTTTAAGTATTTCACTACATCTGCATCTGCAGTATTAATCCAGAATTGGTAGAACTCATATGGACTCGTTTTTTCTGGATCTAACCAAACAGTTCCGCTTTCCGTCTTACCGAATTTTGTTCCGTCTGCCTTAGTAACAAGCGGAATTGTTAAACCATAAGCTTTTGCACCCTCTTCTTCCACTTTCCGGATGAGCTCTAAACCAGTTGTGATATTGCCCCATTGATCACTTCCGCCAATTTGTAATTTACATTCATGGTTTTGGTATAAATGTAAAAAGTCAATGGCTTGTAAAATCGTATAAGTGAATTCTGTAAAAGATATTCCCGTCTCTAATCTGGATGAAATCGTATCTTTTGCCAGCATATAGTTGACACCAATGTATTTTCCGTAGTCACGCAAGAATGTAACTAAATCCATAGAACCTGCCCAATCATAATTATTTGTCATGATTGCTGCATTTTCGCCTTCAAACTGGAAAATTTGCTTAAGTTGCTTCTTGATACCTTCCACATTTTCTTGAACATTTTCAATAGTAAGCAGCTTTCTCTCTTCTTTTTTTCCACTTGGATCTCCGATTAATCCTGTTGCACCACCTACTAATACAATTGGACGATGCCCAGCCTGTTGAAAGCGACGTAATGTCAAGTATGGCAGTAAATGACCAATATGCATACTATCTGCGGTCGGATCGATTCCGCAGTAAAGGGAGATTTTATTTTCATCTAACGTTTTTTGTAAGCCTTCTTCATCTGTTTGCTGATAAACAATTCCTCGCCATTGTAAATCTTCTAACAAGTTCATCCAAATCACTCCTTTAAAAATAAAAAGTCCCTTCGTTTAAAAAACGAAGGGACGGAATATCCGTGGTACCACCCAACTTGAGAAAAAAATTCTCCACTCAAAAATTTTTAACGAAATTCATCCGTTTGCTGCTACTAATATTCACAGCAAAAGCTCCAGAATGTAATTCATCTTCTCTATATGTATCGGTTCACACCACCCACCGATTCTCTTAAAACAGGGATAGAAAGACTACTTTATTCCTTCAAAGCACTTCATAATAAATTATTAATAAAACTTAATACATTTTAAACATACTCACGAATCAATGTCAAATCCTTTTTTGATACTTACTTTAAATTTTTGAATTTCCAAATCAAATTATTAATATTAACAACAAATTAGTTTGCATTCTTCCATTTCTAAAGGAAATTCTAAACATAACAAATAAGTTAAATTTACGGTAATCTACTAATTCCTTTCCTTGCTTATGCTATAATGAAGGTGATTTTGGGGGGATATGGATGAAAGAAAAGATAGAGATATTGAAGAAAATGTATGAAAAGTTTTTTTCGTTTTTGCAAAATGACAAACTGCTAAGACGGACACGAATTACACATGGGGTTATCTGGAATCTACTCCTTCTTTTTATGATTGTTGCAATCATTGGATTATCCTTTGCAGGCGGAGTAGGTGCCGGTTATTTTGCCTCCTTAGTAAAGGACGAACCCATTCGTACTTATGCTGAAATGAAGAAGGAAATTTATGATGATAACCAAACATCTAAAATTTATTTCGCAAACAATGTGTATTTAGGTAAAATGCGGACAGATTTAGAACATGAAGAGGTATCCATCGGACAAGTTTCCGACTATTTAATTAAGGGATTAATCGCAACGGAGGATCAATACTTTTATCAACATCATGGGATTGTACCGAAAGCACTCCTTCGTGCCATTATTCAAGAGATGACAAATTCCTCCGTGCAAACAGGTGGAAGTACATTAACCCAACAAATTGTTAAAAATCAAATTTTAACAAACGAAGTTTCCTTTGATCGAAAAGCAAAGGAAGTCTTATTAGCATTAAGATTAGAAAAGTTCTTTTCAAAAAATCAGATTTTAGATGCTTATCTAAACGACTCTACATTTGGCCGAAATTCATCTGGTCAAAATATTGCTGGTGTTCAAAGTGCAGCGAAAGGAATTTTCGGAGTAAGTGCAAAGGATTTAAATCTACCACAATCCGCCTTTATTGCTGGTTTGCCGCAAAGTCCATTTGGTTATACACCATTTACAAATCAAGGAACGTTAAAGAAAAACTTACAACCTGGAATTGATCGAATGAAAACGGTTTTAAGCCGTATGCACGATAATGGTTATATAAATGATAAAGAATATCAAGATGCCCTTCAATATGATATCAAAAAGGATTTTATTGCTTCCGTAAAAAGTCCAAGGGAAAAATATCCGTGGCTGACAGATGAAATCGAAAAAAGAGCGATTGGTATCATTGCGATTATTTTAGCTCAAAAAAATGGACATTCCGAATCCGATTTACAAAATAATAAGGCATTAAATGATAAATATGTAACACTAGCAAATCGAAATATACGTCAAAATGGATATCAAATTCATACGACAGTAATAAAAGATATATATGATAAAATGCAAAAAGCAAAAAATGAATTTAATGGGTATGGGCCAATCAATACCGTTACCTATACAGACCCTAAAACAGGAAAAGAAAAAAGCAGAATAGAGCCCGTCCAAATTGGTGCGATGCTGATTGAAAATAGCACAGGTAAGATATTAAGCTTTGTTGGCGGACGTGATTTTAAGCTTGAACAATTAAACCATGCAACACAAGCAAAACGCCCAAATGGATCGACTATGAAACCATTGTTAGTATATGGACCGTCCCTTGAGCTTGGAAAAATATCTCCCGGAAGTATGATTGCCGATACAAAATTCTCTATTAAGTCTGGCGGTAAAGAATGGAGTCCAGAAAACTATACGGTCGGAAAAGAATATGGACTTGTAACGGCAAGACAAGCGTTAGCCAATTCCTATAATATTTCTGCAGCGAAAACGTATTTAAATATTATGAATCAAAGGCCAGCTGATTATTTAAAGAAAATGGGCATTACAAGCCTAACAGATGGTGATTATTATAATCCTTCGCTATCACTTGGGGGAATTACTAATGGAGTTACGGTTGAGGAAAATGTTAATGCATATGCCACATTTGCCAATGGCGGCCAGTTTGTAGACGCTTATTTAATTGATAAAATTGTCGACAAGAATGGAAAAACGATTTACAAGCATAAGTCAAAACCAGTGCCAGTTTTCAGTCCGCAAACGTCTTATTTAACTATTGATATGATGAGAGATGTATTAAGTTACGGTACAGCAGTATCTGTTAAAGGAATGCTTAAGTTTTCAGCAGACTGGGCTGGAAAAACAGGTACTACTCAAGATTGGAAAGATGCATGGTTTGTTGCTACGAATCCAAATGTTACGTTCGGAACATGGATTGGCTATGACACTCCAAGTGATTTAAGAGCAGTAAACTATCCAAGTTATAGCATAAGAAATTTACAAATATGGAGCAAACTAATGAATGCTGCTTATGATGTTAAACCAGGCTTAATTGCTCCTAAAGAACGTTTTAGTATGCCTAGTGGGATAGTAAAAAAATCATATTGTGCTATTTCCGGGAATTTACCATCTAGAGCATGTTCGAATGCAGGTCTTATACGATCTGATTTGTTTAATGCGAAATTTGCTCCGACAAAGATAGATGACAGCTTACTGGAAGGTAAATATGTAACAATCAAAGGCAAAAACTATTTAGCCTTAAGTTCAACACCAGCTGAATTCGCTAAATCTGGATTTTTACTAAATCCAGACTTTATAAAAGAAATTGGTGCGAATCAATTGAAAGATTTGAAAAAGCTAATACCTAATAATCCACTTTGGAGTAAAATTCTCGTTCCAGATGATCGAATAACGGATGATGGGAAACCACCATTACCTGTAAAAGTAACGAGAGAAGGAAATCTTATCAAATGGACAGTGTCACCTAGCTCGGATGTTGTTGGCTATCGAGTATATAGTGAAGATGGGAAGAAGCTAACATCTGTTAGCAGTGGTTCCACTTTATCTTATTACACAAATAATGCACAAGTATATGTTGTAGCAGTAGATGTTGCAGGTAATGAATCAATCCATTCTAACATTATTCAGATTGGAAATAAGAATCCTGAAGATGATCAAAAAGATACAGGGCCAGATGGAAAGAAGAAGGATAACGAGGATTTAGATATAATTGATCTAAACCATTAATGTATAGCGAAAGGAAAGCCCGCACCATAAAAGGTGCGGGCTTTCCACTATCTAGAGGTTAAGGAAGTATAAGATTATTACCTTATGTTTTATTTAACATGTTTAACCCTGTCTAGCTCCAGGTGAAATTTGCACTACAATTTCAATAGCGCCTATCGGCTAGCGGATGAGAAAGGAGCTTCCACTTTCCTTAATCTTCCATTGTAGATAAATCACCAACAGGCAAATCAAGTTCCCAAGCCTTTAGGACTCGGCGCATAATTTTTCCACTTCTTGTTTTTGGAAGCTTGTCACGGAACTCTATTTCTCTTGGCGCAGCATGGGCAGCGAAACCTCTTTTGACAAATTGGCGAATCTCTTCTTTTAATTCATCAGACGCTTCATACCCCTCTATTAATGCAACAAAAGCCTTAATGATTTCACCGCGTACAGGGTCAGGCTTGCCTATTACTCCTGCCTCTGCAACAGCTGGATGCTCTAATAATTTGCTTTCCACTTCAAATGGACCGACACGTTCACCAGCAGTCATGATGACATCATCCACGCGTCCTTGAAACCAGAAATACCCCTCTTCATCCATATATGCTGAATCACCTGATACATACCAGCCGTTTGGAAAGAAGTACGAATCATATTTAGCTTGATTGTTCCAAATCGTATACATCATTGATGGCCAACCACGTTTAATGGCAAGATTGCCCATACGATTTGGAGGAAGAACATTGCCTTGGTCATCCACAATCGCTGCTTCCACACCAGGGATAGGTTTTCCCATAGAACCTGGCTTTATATCCATAGTAGGATAATTACAAATTAAATGTGCACCTGTTTCGGTCATCCACCATGTGTCATGAATACGATGATTGAATACCTTCATTCCCCAGCGAATAACCTCTGGATTAAGCGGTTCACCAACACTTAAAATATGACGAAGAGACGAAAGATCATATTTTTTAATAACCTCATCGCCGGCACCCATTAACATCCTAAAAGAAGTTGGTGCACTGTACCAAACCGTAACACCAAATTCCTCAATTGTCCTATACCATGCATCAGGGCTAAAGCGTCCACCAATGATGACATTGGATGCTCCCGTCAACCAAGGACCGAACATTCCGTAAGATGTTCCAGTCACCCATCCCGGGTCGGCTGTGCACCAATAAATATCCTCTTCCTGTAAATCTAATACCCATTTAGCAGTTTGATACTGTTGGATCATGGCATTATGGACATGAAGCACACCTTTTGGTTTACCAGTAGAACCTGAAGTATAATGTAGGATCAAACCATCATTCCTATCTACCCACTCAATCTCTAGCTTCGAGGATGCTTTATCTAAGTGCTTTAGAAAATCTACATATTTTCCTTCTTCCTTAACATCTGATCCAACTAAAAAGATTGTTTTTAAAGCCGGTAATCTATCAACTGGAACACGATCCAATAATTCAGGAGTTGTCACTAATACCTTTGCTTCACTATCTTCTAAACGATCTTTAACAGCACCTTCCATAAATGCTTCAAACAATGGGCCAACTATGGCTCCAAGCTTAATTGCTCCTAGTGCCGCAAAATAAAACTCAGGCGATCTTGGCATAAAAACAAAAACTCTATCCCCTTTTTCAACATCACCATATGATTTAAAAACGTTTCCTGCTTTATTTGTGTATTCTTTCAGTTCCTTGAATGTATACTTTTCTTTTCTTGAATCATTTCGGTAATATAGCGCTACTTTGTTTTTACGAAACGATTCTGCATGACGATCAATCGCTTCATAAGCTATATTCACCTTGCCTGTTTCAGCCCATGAAAATGACTTTTCTGCTTTCTTCCAATCAAAGGCATTGTATGTTTCTTCATAGTCTTGAAGATTATATGTTCCCTTAATTGCTGGTAACGCTTCTACTTTCATGCTTACAACCCCTTTTCCAAGATAAGAAAGTTCAATATTCAATATTAAACTTATTAAATAATCTTTTTCTTGAATCCATAAACATTATTAAAATAATTTTCACACAATTATTATAATATAAAATTTCTAATATCTCAATTTTTTTAGGCTGGAACGTATCTATGAAAATGTTATAATATATAGGGTTCAATTAAATGAAAACGCTTACCTTTTGAAATATTAAAAGTCTTTTTTATATAATTATGATAATTATGTATAATAATAAATAACTATTTAGCGGGTGAATTACTAAATGGAACATAAAAAAATTTATAATGCTATGGAACTTAAAACTGCACATGGAAATATAATCATCGAAGGGCCAATTTCTTCTAAACAACTTACAAACTTAGAATTCCATAAAGATTTAGTCGCTTTTCGCCCCTCTTCCCTGCAGCACAAAGCTTTAATCGAAATTGCAGATTTGGCTGAGGGCAGGATCATCATCGCTAGAGAGCATGAAACAGTAATTGGCTATGTTACCTTTCTCTACCCAGATCCTTTAGAGCGCTGGTCAGAAGGAAAAATGAGTAATTTAATAGAGTTGGGGGCAATTGAAGTAATCCCTAAATATAGAGGCGCATCAGTTGGAAAAAGCTTATTAAGAGTTTCGATGATGGATGATTATATGGAAAATTATATTACAATTACAACAGAATATTATTGGCATTGGGATTTGAAAGGAACGGGGCTCAGTGTTTGGGAATATCGTAAGGTAATGGAAAAAATGATGAAAGCAGGCGGGCTAGAATGGTTTGCAACGGATGACCCTGAAATATGCTCGCATCCTGCCAATTGTTTAATGGTGAAAATAGGTAAAAACGTGAACCAAGATTCCCTCCAGCAATTTGATCGTATTAGATTTAAAAATCGATTTATGTATTAGAAAAGTCTCTTTTCTTAAACTTTGATCCTTTTGAGGTGAAAACTTGTAAACTTCCTTATTCGTGGAAGAATGACTAACCTTTTTAAGAAAAGATGCGCTGGAACTAATGCTACATTAGAATTTAAATCAATTTACGAAGAGTTAAATACTATATGAAAACAGTCTAGCAACATTACTATAAACTATCCGGGAGTTTAAATATGACTAAAGATGCCGTATTTATTTATTCAAATGAACTTCTTTCTTATCGTTTTTCTAATAACCATCCTTTCAACCAGATGCGCATCAAATTAACTTTGGATTTATTAACAGAAATGAAGGCGATTGAAAGTTCAGATATTATTATACCTCGCGTTGCTACAGATGAAGAGCTTTCCTTAAATCATGATCCATCTTACATAGCTGCTGTAAAAAATGCTGGAAATAATCAATTATCACGTGAAAAAGCCGAAAACTTTGGGTTAGGGACAGAAGATACACCAATATTTGAAAATATGCACCTGGCAAGCGCATTATCAGTAGGTGGAACATTGACAGCAGTTGATGAAGTGATGTCAGGCAGATATTCACATGCCTTGCATTTAGGTGGCGGGTTACACCATGGTTTTCGCGGAAAGGCATCAGGATTTTGTGTATATAATGATTGTTCCGTTGCTCTTAAATATTTGCATGATAAATATAATGCTAGAGTTCTATACATTGATACAGATGCACATCATGGAGACGGGGTACAATGGTCATTTTATGATGACGAAAATGTTTGTACTATTTCTATACATGAGACTGGCCGATACTTATTTCCGTGGACTGGTAATGCAAACGAATGGGGAATTGGTAAGGGCTATGGATATTCCTATAATATTCCTTTAGATGCATTTACAGAAGATGAGTCTTGGCTTGAGTGCTATACCACTGCTGTAAAAGAAATTGCTGAGTATTTTAAGCCAGATGTCATCCTGACTCAAAATGGGGCTGATGCTCATTATTATGACCCACTTACTCACTTATCTGCAACGATGAAAATTTATCGTGAAATACCAAAGCTAGCCCATGAGCTGGCACATCAATATTGTAATGGTAAATGGATTGCAGTTGGCGGAGGTGGTTATGATATATGGCGTGTTGTACCAAGAGCATGGTCTTATATTTGGCTCGAAATGACAAATAACACGAACATTGAAAATACACTTCCGAAAGCTTGGCTAGAAAGGTGGCAGCCAAAATCGCGCGTTTCATTAATATCAACATGGGATGATCCTGATAACATGTATGGGCCAATTCCAAGAAAAAAAGAAATTACAGAAAAAAACAGAAAAACACTGGAGAAGGCTTTACATATGATAAGGAGTAAATAAAAAACAAGACCCGTTTGGTCTTGTTTTCATCATTATTATTTATAAACATCTAGCTCATTTAGAGGCCAGAATCGAATTTTTACTTTCCCAACTACTGATTTCATTGGGACAAATCCAAAGATACGGCTATCCTTGCTTATTCCGCGATTATCACCTAATACAAATAAATATCCTTTTGGAACGACTTTAGCATCCGTTGGTGGATCTTGCAGAGAAAAATCTCCAGTTAATTTTTGCATTGGCGGAAGCGCGCTTTTATATTGCTTAAGATACGATTCATTATATGCTTTTCCATTAACATACAATACATCATTTTTCATTTTAACTGAATCACCTGGAAGTCCGATAACTCTTTTTACATAATCCTCGTTTGCATCAGGTGCATGAAAGACAATTACATCAAATCGCTCAATCTTACTTAATTTACTTACAATAATCCTGTTCTCATCCTGAAGATTTGGCATCATTGATTGCCCTACCACTATAGATGGTACAAAAATAAAGTATCTGCAAACAAATACGATTATTCCTGCGAATATAATGGATTTAATCCATGAGTATACTTCCTTCTTCGTCTCTTTTTTCATTTTATTACCATCCTTTTAATATGGCTCTTTTCTTAAATTTTATTGCTTTTGAAAAAGAAAATCTTATTAGCTTTTTTATTCGATTCAAGAATGGATATCCTTTTTAAGAAAAGATGCCCCGTTCTTAAGTCTAATATAGGATTATAAACAAATTACGAAAAACAACAATCTATACGAAAACAAACATTAATATTCATCCAAGCATAAGTAATACTTATATAAATTCAAAAAACTTACTCAGTGGTTGAACTACGGTGTTCAATTCTATGTGGAAGAATAACGATATTTTCAGACACCTTTTCTTTATTCATATATTTAGTTAGTAGCCTCATTGCAACTGCTCCGATATCGTACAATGGCTGGACAACCGATGTTAATTGTGGACGAACCATTAGTGCTAATCGAGTATTATCTGATGTGATAACTTCTAATTGTTCAGGAATAACAATTCCATCATCTTGTGCACCATGAACAACTCCAAGTGCCATTTCGTCATTTCCGGCAAAAATAGCTGTAGGCTTCGTTTGTAGTTCACTTAATTTTTGCCAAGCTTCAATCCCGGAATCATACGTATAATCACCTTCGATCACAAGATCCTCATTAAACGTTATGCCTGCATTTTGAAGTGCTTCTTTATACCCTTTAAGCTTTAGTTCCCTGTTAATTGGATCATGAAGTGGTCCAATAACCATAGCAATATTCTTATGACCTTTATTGATGAATTCATCAATTGCATCATAGGCAGCTTGTTTATAATCAATATTGACCGAAGGAACTTTATTGAATGGCTCGATGGATCCAGCTAAAACAATCGGGACCGGTGAACGTTCAAATTCCAAAACATGCTCATTTGTAATATTACCACCCATAAAGACAATACCGTCCACTTGTTTTCCAAGCATCGTATTTAGTAAATGCAATTCCTTTTCTTTATTTTGGTCAGAATTACTTAATATAATATTATAGTTATACATCGTCGCAATATCTTCGATGCCGCGTGCCAATTCAGCAAAGAAAATATTCGATATATCCGGAATAATAACTCCAACGGTCGTTGTTTTCTTACTTGCTAATCCACGTGCTACCGCATTTGGACGATAACCAAGTCTTTCGATAACTTCTAATACTTTTTTTCTGGTTGCCGGTTTCACATTCGGATTACCATTCACTACCCTTGAAACAGTTGCCATTGACACATTCGCTTCTCTAGCAACATCGTATATTGTAATATTCATTTTTCTTCACTCCAATTTTACACTTCTATGTACTATTTTATTAGTATTTTCATTTCTTTTCTATTTTACCAAACAGTATGTAACTAAAAAAATTAACTTAGAACAATCATACGATACATGCTCATATCCTGCAATGAATTACACCATTTTAACAACAAACTATTACTATTTTCCCAAAAAGAAATTCGCCTGCTCTTATTAAGCTATAGAAATGTTGACCACCCTACTCTTTACGCAGTTATTCCCATATCTAAAGCTTGTTCAAAGTCGATATACAACACAATTTAAAATTATATAAAAAAACCCCGACAGATCTCCGGGGTTAGACTCTTGCTGGTTGTGATGCTAGCAATTCTCGATAAAATGTATCAAACTGTTGTAAATCCATTTGCTGTGCCGCATCAGATAATGCAACTGCGGGATCTGGATGCACCTCTGCCATTACCCCATCAGCCCCAATAGCTAGTGCCGCTTTTGCGGCTGGAAGAAGCAAATCTCTTCTTCCAGTAGAATGTGTTACATCCACAAACACTGGTAGATGTGTCTCTTGCTTTAATATTGGAACTGCAGTAATGTCCAATGTATTCCGCGTCGCTTTTTCATATGTACGAATGCCACGCTCGCATAGGATAATTTGTCCATTTCCTTGTGACATAATATACTCGGCTGCATGGATAAATTCATCGAGTGTCGCAGCGAGTCCCCTTTTCAATAATACCGGTTTATTTATAGATCCAGCAGCTTTTAACAGTTCGAAGTTTTGCATATTTCGTGCACCTATCTGGATAACGTCAATGTAACTTGCCGCCTTTTCAATATCTGCAGGTGTTACAATTTCACTTATTACTGCCAAATCAAATTCATCGGCTATTTGCTTTAAGATTTTTAATCCTTCAATCCCCAACCCTTGGAAATCATACGGTGAGGTACGCGGCTTAAATGCCCCGCCTCTAAGTAATTTAAGCCCCTTATCCTTAACTGACTTAGCTACCTCCGCAACCTGCTCATAAGACTCAACCGCGCAAGGTCCAAATACGAAATGCGGTTTCCCATCACCAACCGTTTCACCTTTTATTGAAACAATTGTATTTTCTGGTTGTTTTCTGCGAGAAACAAGCAATGCCTTTTGTTGATTCTCTTGTTGGAGATCTAGCCCAGCTTTAAAGATTTCTTTAAAAATATGTTCAATGGTTGCAGTGTCAAATGGGCCATCATTATACTCTTTTATAATATTTAGCATTTTTCTTTCACGAACTGGATCAAATCGATTCACACCCTGCGTTTCTTTAACTCGTCCAATTTCCTGAACTAAATGGCCTCTTTCATTAATTAACTCTAATAATTTTAAATTTATATCTTCCACCTGTTTGCGTAAATCGTTTAGCTCTTGATTCCCCATTACTGACATCCCTTCTTTTAGTAATACAGTTTAAGCACTTTATCAGTATGAAGGTATACTATTTACACCTTCAGAAACGTTTTTTTCATTTGCGTAGTTAAAGACATTTTGACTTTATCAAATATGTGATATCAAGACAGACTCCAATTGTGTTTTAAAATTTTTAACTATATGTTACATTTTAGATAGAAAATACTTTCGTTACTAACAGCTGTTTTCGCTCCTATGAGTTGTTTATCGTAATTGTTATAAATCCAAATTAGACTAAAGAACGGGACATCTTTTCTTAAAAAGGAATAGCCATACTTATATCAAATAAGGAAGGTTATAAGTTTTTCCTTACAAAAACAACAAAGTTTATGAAAAGAGCCTTTAAAAACATATATTAGGATTCATTATAATCCAATGATGTATAAATGTCACTAAAATCACCTTTAATATTTAAACGCGTTTAAGTGTTAAAGTGTTTTATAAATTTTAAACAAGAAGGTGTATCATCTTGCAAGAAAAGAAGAAAATATTTGCTTTAGACATCGGTACACGTTCAGTGGTTGGAATCATTTTAGAAGAAAACAACAAACAATACAATGTCTCCGATATCTTTGTAAAAGAACACGTGGAAAGAGCAATGTTGGACGGACAAATTCATGATGTTGTTTCCGTTTCCAAAATCATTCGCGATGTAAAAGAGGAAATGGAAAAAAGGCATGGGGTATTAACAAAAGTTTGTGTTGCTGCTGCAGGTCGCGCTTTAAAGACAGAAAAAGCAAAGGTGTCCATAGCAATCAAGGGAAAACCAATTATTACAAAGGAAGATGTTTTGCATCTTG
The DNA here is from genome assembly GCF_058781025.1 of Heyndrickxia sp. FW510-T9. Lineage (NCBI taxonomy): Bacteria > Bacillati > Bacillota > Bacilli > Caryophanales > Bacillaceae > Heyndrickxia > Heyndrickxia sp. FW510-T9. Next base: position 94,183 of record NZ_JBYSWK010000008.1, read on the forward strand.
AATTAAGTGCCGTTCAAAAAGCACAAAGTATTGCCGCAGAAAAAAATTCTATAGAGAAAAGTCGAAACTACTATTGCGTAGGATATTCCGTTTTCCAATATCAATTGGATGGAGATGAAATTGGCAGTTTAATCGACCAACAAGGGGAGGAAGCATCCGTAGAAATTATTGCTACCTTCTTGCCTAGAGTAGTTGTCGAATCATTGATTTCTGCATTACAACGTGCAGATTTAGAGATGGATGCACTGACTTTAGAGCCAATTGCTGCTATTAATGTGCTTATCCCAGCTTCAATGAGAAGATTAAATGTAGCACTTGTTGATATTGGAGCAGGAACGTCCGATATTGCTTTAACAGAATGGGGAACAGTCACGGCTTATGGGATGGTACCTGTAGCTGGTGATGAAATTACAGAGGCAATTAGCGACCAACTACTGCTTGATTTTTCTCTCGCAGAAAAGGCAAAAAGAGATCTATTACATAATGATTCTATTGTAGTGGAAGATATATTAGGATTTGAAACAGAAATAGATAGAGAAACTGTTGTAAAGCAGATAGAATACGCTATCCACCGCCTAGCTGATGCGATATCAACGGAAATAATGCAGTTGAATAATGGCAGGGCACCAAAAGCTGTAATGCTCGTAGGAGGAGGAAGTCTTACTCCAGAATTGCCTAAAAAAATAGCGGCCTGTTTGCAGCTACCGGAAAATCGGGTAGCCATCCGAGATTCAAGCGCAATCCAAGGACTTATTCTTTCGGAAAAAATTCCAGTAGGACCAGAATTTATTACACCGATTGGAATTGCCATTGCTGCTACTCTTACTCCTGTTCATTATGTTACCATTTATGTAAATAATCAGCCAGTCCGTTTTTTCGAAGTAAAGCAATTGACCATTGGTGATTGTTTACTTGCATCAGGCACAAAAGTAAGTTCTTTACACGGGAAACCTGGAATGGCAATAATAATTACCTTAAATGGACAGCAGATTACCATACCTGGGGCACATGGGCAACCACCACTTATTAAAAAAAATGGCGTAGTGTGTAGTCTGGACGAACCAATCCAAAATGGTGATGAAATTATTGCTATAAAAGGAATGGATGGACATTCACCGCAAGTGAAAATTGCACAGTTTTTAGACGATATCCCGGCGAAAACTGTATATATTAATGAAAAAAAACACGAAATTACATCAATCGTTAAAAAGAATGGTAGTTCTGCAACTTCGGATGAGCTTCTTGAAGATCGCGATTCTCTAGTGGTAGAATTCCCCGAAACGATCGAGGAATTGCTAAAAACTACAAAGCAAGATCAGCTACTAGCTGATTTACAGCCATTTAGAATTCGTTTAAACGGCAAGGAAACATTTTTACTTGCTTTCTCTAGTAAATTAGTAATAAATGAAAAAGGAGCAAAGCTTTCGCAAGCATTCCAAAACAATGATCGTATTCAAGTAATATCTAGCTCCCTTAACACGATTAAGCAGCTAGCAGACATAAAGAACATTCTTTTAAACTACCATATACATGTGTTTTTTAATGATAGAAATGTAACGATGATGAAACCGAGAACAGAATGGTATCGAAATAAAGAAAAACTAACAGAAACGGATATTGTTTCTCACGGCGATGTTATTGAAATGAAAATGATTGAAATGGAACCGTTTATTTTCCAAGATATCTTTCGTCATGTTGAAATTGATATTCCAAAAGAAAGTTCAGGAAAATTCCACTTAGTGAAAAATGGAGAAGAAACAACATTCTATGAAACGGTTATTGATGGAGACAAATTAGAAATTATTTGGGAGCATGTAATCCGACAAAAATAAAAACAAGCAAGGATTTTTCTTTGCTTGTTTTTTTGTTTTATATTCTTTATTTTGTAACTTTATCCGTTAGAATCTTTGATTTTTCTTTTACTGATTCGGCAATATTATTTCCTTTTTCCATCGTTAAATCTCGTAACTTAGTTGAAGTTTCCTTTGTTGCAGCGATAAGTTCGTTTCCCTTTTCTGTCGCCATCATTTTAAGTTGGTTACTTCTATTTAATAATGAATCAACTTGTTCAGATAAATCGTTGCGAATTTCTTTTCCCGATTTTGGAGTCAATAATAATGCTGTAGCCGCACCTACTATACCGCCAATAATAGCACCAACTAAAAAAGTCTTTGTATCTACATTTTCATGGACTTCACTTCTGTTCATTTCAGTCTTTTCCATCGCAAGTTCCTCCTATTCACTTCTTACTCTTTTTACTTCCCTTAGTTCCATATCTGCTTGATCATCAAAGGTCATAGACTCTCTTTTACTTTCTTTTTTCTCCAACCATTTATCTCTTAATTCTTTAATAACAGAACCCCATTGTAAAACCTGAGCAATTTTATCCTGATTATTCACTACTTGTGTGGAAAGGCTTGATGAAACCTTTCGAATAGACCCATTAAATTCTTTAATGGTTGTGCCGACATCTTGAACCGCATAAACAACACTATTTAGTTTTTCTGATTTCATTTGAATGTCTTCCGCAAGTTCATTTGTTTTATGTAATAATGAAGTTGTTTCAGTCGTAATCCCTTGTAATTGTCCTTCTAAGTCTTCCATCGTCTTAGAAACACGATCCAATGTTCCTTTCATCGAGTTCAACGTTTTTGTGAGACTGATGACAAGCACTAAAAATGCCACCGCTATTAATGCAACACTTAAATAAAGAATGATAATCATTTGAAAACCTCCAGTTAACTAAACAATTCCCCAATTACGGACAACGTAAACATAAATTTGCCAATCTTCTTTCATTTAACAAACGCCCTAATTTGAGAAGTCTTTTTCTTCTATTTTCTCATATTCGTGTTCTTTCGCCAAATATAAAATTATTTAGACTTTTAAATCGGGCAAGATATGATATTTTGGGTTACAATAAAATAGTATGTAAACTTTTTATTGGAGGAGTTCAGCATGAAAGATCCGCGCATTGAAAAACTGGCGAAAAATTTAATTAACTATTCTGTTCAATTAAAGCCTGGTGAGAAAGTACTCATTGAGAATTTTGGATTACAACGTGAATTAGTAGTAGCACTTGTCAAAGAGGCATATGCAGCAGGAGGATATCCTTTTGTTTCTTTAAAGGACCAACAGGTTGATCGTGCACTATTAATGGGAGCAGTACAAGAGCAGTACGATATGAAGGCAGACTTTGAAGCAAATGTCATGAAGAATATGGATGCTTATATTGGACTTCGTTCTGGTGACAACATTAACGAGCATGCAGATGTTCCAGATGAGAAAATGAAAATTTCGGGAAGTACGGTTGGTAAGAAAGTACATTCTGAAATTCGAGTGCCGAAAACAAAATGGGTCGTACTTCGTTATCCAAATTCTTCAATGGCACAATTGGCAAAAATGAGTACAGAGTCATTTGAAGAATTTTACTACGATGTATGTAATTTGGATTACAGCAAGATGGACAAAGCAATGGATTCATTAGTGGAATTAATGAATAAAACAGATAAAGTAAGACTTGTTAGCCCTGGAACAGATCTAACTTTTTCCATCAAGGATATACCGGCAATTAAGTGTGCTGGCCACCTTAATATACCAGATGGAGAGGTTTACACAGCACCTGTTCGAAACTCTGTTAATGGTACCCTTACATATAATACACCGTCCCCTTATCAAGGCTTTACGTTTGAAAATGTGAAGCTTACATTTAAAGATGGAAAAATTGTCGAAGCAACAGCAAACGATACAGAAAGAATTAACAAAATTTTCGATACGGATGAAGGAGCAAGATATATTGGTGAGTTTGCCATTGGAGTTAATCCATATATCCTTCACCCAATGCAGGATATTTTGTTCGATGAAAAAATCGCCGGAAGCATTCACTTCACACCTGGCCAATGCTATGATGTAGCACCAAACGGAAATGATTCTAATATTCATTGGGATATGGTATTAATTCAACGTCCGGAATATGGCGGCGGAGAAATATATTTTGATGATGTACTAATTCGAAAAGATGGACTTTTTGTATTACCTGAATTAGAATGCTTGAATCCGGATAAATTGAAATAAAAAAAAGGCTGCTGTAAAAAGCAGTCTTTTTCATCATTAATTAGATTGTATTAAGCTCTCATATGATTTTTGGAATTTTTGAATATCACCAGCACCCATAAATAAAATAACACTGTTTTCAAGTTGCAGTAATGGTGAGGTATTATCTTCCGCAAGTATACTAGAGCCTTCAATTTTATCCTGTAAATCCTTTATGGATAGTTTTCCATGATTTTCACGGGCAGATCCAAAAATCTCACATAAGAAGACATCATCCGCTAGACTTAAGCTTTCCGCAAATTCATGTAAAAACGTTTGTGTTCTTGTAAAAGTATGTGGTTGAAATACAGCAACTATGTTACGATCAGGAAATTTTTGTCGTGCTGCATCAATGGTCGCTCTTATTTCAGTTGGATGATGTGCATAGTCATCTATAATAATCTGAGATCCAATTTGTTTTTCCGTAAAACGACGTTTTACTCCTTGGAAAGACTTAATATGCGTTTGAATTGCCTCTGTTTCAAATCCTTCATAATGGCATATCGCAATAATAGATAGTGCATTTAGTACATTATGATCACCAAAGGTAGGAATTTCAAAGGAAGCATAATAATTATTTCTTACATGCACGTCAAACTTTGTTCCAGTCGTATCTTTTACGATATTCTTAGCTTGAAAATCATTTTCTTCTTCAAATCCATAAAATAGCACAGGTACTTTAGCTTGGATTTTTTGTAATTGCTCATCATCTCCATATGCAAAGATACCTTTTTTCACTTGTAATGCTAATTCTTGAAATGCAGAAAATACATCATCAATATTCGCAAAATAATCTGGATGATCAAAATCTATATTTGTCATAATAGCGTAATCTGGAAAATAGGAAAGAAAATGGCGGCGGTATTCACACGCTTCGAATACAAAATACTCAGCATCTTTCACACCACTACCTGTACCATCTCCGATTAGATAGGATGTAGGTCTCACATTTTTCATTACATGTGCTAACAACCCTGTTGTGCCCGTTTTTCCATGCGCACCGGTAACAGCTATACTTGTGAATAGCTGCATAAATTCCCCTAAGAATTTATGATAACGAATAACTGGAATTCCCTTATTTAAGGCTTCTTCAATTTCTTCATGTGTATCAGGATAAGCATTACCTGCGATTACCGTCATACCAGGTTGAATATTTTCACGCTGGAAGGGCAATATTTTTATACCTGAGTCTTCTAAGGCTTTCTGGGTAAAAAAATACTTTTCATAATCTGATCCTTGCACTTTATAACCCATATCATGCAGTATTTGTGCCAAAGAACTCATTCCGGAACCCTTAATGCCTACGAAATGGTATACAGTCATAATAGAACCTCCAACAATGTCTATATGTATGCATTATATGACAAAGACTATTTTTTGCTAAGAAAAAACTTTATTTTCACTTGGTTATGTAACTCATTGAAAAGTTTTATGCCTTCGTTCATTCTTTCGTCTATTTCATCAATACGAAAAACATACTTATTTATTATAGCACTTTTTATGATGGGTGACTATGTGAAATTGGTACCTCAAATTTCAATTGGTATCTTCGGAGGAGTTATTAATACGGTTAGCATTCCCGCTTTTATGGATATTTATAGTATTTCAATACATAAATGAACAATCGGTCACCATTTAAAAAAAGTCGGTGCAATGATTATTTTCACTTTGCACCGACTTTTTTTCTATAGGAAATTATGAAATTTCAATTGTGGATAACCTTTTATAAAAAGTTGTCTACGTATAGCGCAAGCAGCTATCAGCTAGCGGATTTCTATGTCTCTTCCTTGCGAGAAGTGGCAACGGGTAAAATTAAACTTCAAATTTCACTCATCCATACTCCGACGACCAGGGCATTTACGCATTTGTTCATAATCTTACCTATTCTGTTCCAGATAGAACATCATATTCTTCTTTCGATATTAATATATCCCTAGGCTTGCTCCCTTTTGCCTCTGATATAATGCCTTGCTGTTCCATCATTTCCATTAAGCGCGCTGCACGATTATAGCCAATTCTAAAGCTTCTTTGAATAAGGGAAGTAGATGCAGCACCTTGTTCTAAGACGAAATCGCAAACATCAGAAAAGATTTCATCTTCTTCATCTTGTATGATTGCCTTCTTAAGAAGTTCCTCTTGTTCAAATAAATAATCAGGCTTTCTTTCCGAGCGAACATGGGCCACCACCTGATCAATTTCTTCATCTGATACATATGTACCTTGAAGGCGAACGGCTTTTGAAGAACCATTTTCTAAAAAGAGCATATCCCCTCGTCCTAATAATTTTTCTGCACCGCTTATATCGATAATAGTTCTTGAATCAACTTGTGAGGAGACAGAAAATGCAATCCTAGTTGGAACATTTGCTTTAATTAAACCAGTAATGACATCAACTGATGGACGTTGAGTTGCAATAATCAAGTGAATCCCACATGCTCTTGCCTTTTGGGCAATTCGGCATATCGCTTCCTCCACATCGCCAGGCGCCATCATCATTAAGTCTGCTAACTCATCAATGACAATCACAATAAAAGGAAGCTTTTGATTAAACTGTCTATTTTGTTCTGCCAACTCATTATAACGTTGAATCTCTCGGACTCCAGTATGTGCAAATAATTCATATCGCCTTTCCATCTCTTCTACAGCCCATTTTAGTGCAGCTGTTGCAGCTTTTACATCGGTTATGACAGGACTCACTAAATGCGGGATGTAATTATATGGTGCAAGTTCCACCATTTTCGGATCGATCATTAACAATTTTAATTCATCTGGAGTTGATTTATATAAAAGACTCACAAGTATGGAATTAATACAAACACTTTTTCCCGAACCAGTTGCTCCTGCGATTAAACCATGGGGCATTTTTCTTAAATCAGTAATAACCGGCTTTCCGGAAATATCTAGTCCTAATGCGGCGGTAAGTGGCGACTCACTCTTTTGAAATATTTCGCTGGAAATAATTTCACTTATATAAACCGGTCGGCTTTGTGCATTAGGAAGTTCTATACCAATCGTATGTTTGCCTGGAATCGGTGCTTCAATACGAATATCTTTAGCCGCAAGACTTAGTTTAATATCGTCGCTTAAATTCGTAATTTTATTGACCTTAACACCAGGTTCTGGTTGAACTTCAAATCTTGTCACAGAAGGTCCTTGGCTTACATTTACAACCCTTGCTCGAACATTAAAACTCAATAATGTTTCATCCAACAATTCACTTTGACTAAAAACCCATTCTTTGTCCAATTCATCTCGCACAGGCGGAATTAATAAATTGGTGGATGGGAAAACATAATCCTCTATAATATATTCTTCATCAATGTTTACAGACGCTGCTATTTCTTCTTTTGCATTTTGCATATCGGTCACTATTTGTTTATTCGATAATTTTTCTCGGTCTTTTTTCAGCATAATAACATTGAATGGAATATGAGAGCGAGCAGGCGTTTCGTTATATAGTATTGGATCATTTGCTTGTTGGGCTTCGTTATCCTCAACAACTTCCTGTAATTCAACATATTCATCTTCTATATGATTTTCTGGAAATTCGATATGTTCCGCCGTAATTGGCTCTTCTATTTCCACTATATTGGATTCATTCATCTCCTGTTCTTGATTCAGATCCAATTCCTCTTCGATTGTTCCCTTATGTATTTTCTCATTATTAGATGTTTCATTTTGTGTAATAATTTGTTCTTCTTCAATTAGATCATAATGCTGACGTAGTGTTTCTATCTCATCTACTTTTGGCTCAATTATTCCATTACTTATTTGTAAATCTTCGTTATTTAAATCTATATCATTTTTTTCAAGCGGATGATCTTCCTCTACAATCGCACATTGATTATGGAGTTGTTCCGCTTCTATTACAATTTGTTCACGATCTTGTTTTTCTTCCACAATTGCGATTTCATCGAGGTGTTGTACCTCTTCTAGATCGATTTGTTCACGATTTTGTTTTTCCTTCACAATTGCGACTTGATCGAAGTGTTGTTCCTCTTCTATTTCAATTTGTTCTCGATCTTGTTTTTCTTCCACAATTGCGACTTCATCGAGGTGTGCTTCCTCTTCTATTTCAATTTGTTCTCGATCTTGTTCTTCTTCCTCAATTGTGACTTGATCGAAATGTGGTTCCTCTTCTATTGCAATTTGTTCACAGTCATGATCTTCTTCCACAATTGCGACTTCATCGAGGTGTTGTACCTCTTCTATTGCAATTTGTTCACGATCTTGTTCTTCCTCCACAATTGCCATTTGATTTAAATGTTGTTCCTCTTCCTCTATTCCAAGAGAGCCACTGTGATCTCTCATATTGATTTTTGAATTATTCCTTTTTGGAGGTCGATTAAACCCATATACTGGTGAAGGAATTTCCGTTGGTCGGAAAGGCTGTTTTATTTTCGGTTGGATTTTGGGCTTAATCCCCTGACTTTGAGTGCGAGAGGTAGTTTTGCTATTCCTATTCTCCTCTTTTTTCTCCAAGATTGGCTGATTTTTAGCTTTTCTTATCGACTCATTCTGTTTTTTGAATATGTTGTCATTTTCTATTTCCAAAGGAAAGCGAAAGTTTCCTTTTGGATATTGATATGTAACTTTTGTTTCCATTTGTGCATTTATATTTTCACGCTGCACCTGCTCAAAATTTTCAACTTCATCATAATCTTCATTTTCTTGAGATCCAAATATTTTCAAAAAACTTTTAAACCAACTCATATTATCACTCTTTCTATTGTTAACCTATAAAGGAAAAATAAGCATTAAGAATTACCTATACTTTCATTATACAAAGATATAGTGAAATTTCGAGGTATTTTCGTATTAAGCATCAAAAATAAGAAAATTAGCCTGATAACTAACAAATATTAGCAGAATAAATCCATTTTTAAAAGGAAAATTAATAGAGATTAACGATAGACGATAGAAGGAGGAGATTGTGTTGAAATTCGTTAATTCAATATTAGCTATTGGAATTGCTTCAGGGCTATTAATGGGATGTGCCACTAATAAAAATGGAACTACAAGAAACAATGTGAGCCCAGTTCGTTATAATCCAAATACAAACCCAAATTATAACAACAACATGGATCGGGTTAGTTACAATGACAATTTAGGTCCGGGAGCAAACGTAAATTATCGGAACAATAATAATGTCGGAACCGATGTAAATAATCCAAACAATGTAAATAATAATTACAGAAATGCCGATGATATTGCCGACAAAGTAGCTAATTTAAATGAAGTTAATCGCGCAAATGTCCTTGTAACAGGCAATAATGCGTATGTTGCGGTTATGCTAAATGACCGTTCTAGAAATGAATTACCAAGAACAGTAAAAAATAAAATAATTAGAACCGTTAAAAAAGCGGACAATCGTATCGACAATGTATATGTATCTGTTAACCCAGATTTTTTTGATAGGATGACTGATTACGGAAATCAAATACGGAGTGGACATCCTGTTAGAGGTTTATTTGACCAAATCGGTGGAACTATTAAGAGAGTATTCCCTACAAGGTAGAAAAACGCAAGCGCCTTGCTCATCGGCGTACGGATTTCGTAGTCTTCGACTGAGATAAAGAAAACACAGTGAGGTAGTTCACGAGCTATTGAAAATTGAACTACCATTTTCACCGAGTGAAATTTGAAGTACCAATTTCACCTGATGTTGACTTATCGTAGGGAGGAGACGGAGAAATCCGCTAGCCGATAGGCGCTGAAGCTAGACAGATAAGAAATAGGGGTCAGCACACGCTGACCCTTTTTTTATTGTTTTCTCCGATTTTTCCCCATAATAAAAATCGGTTCAAGCTCTCCATTTTCATACATAAATGACAATGCAGTAATTGGTACATGACCGTTAGTGAAAAAACTCATCGACATTTGCGCTAATATATCGTAGCCTGTTTCATTGTGGATATCACAAATTATTAAAACATCCTGATGGGGAACCGCTACCGCCATCTCGCCTTCTAACTTCTCCGACATTTCCTTCAAAAATTTTTCGTTTAAAATTCGACTCGCATCATAACCATCATTCGTATTCAAGAAATAAAAATCGTTACCTGCAACGGTATCCTTCTTCAATTCAGTAGATAATGAACGAAGATTAAACCTAGCCATTTCACAAATCTTTTCTCTATCCCACTCCTCTTTTTCTAATATTTCTTTATCTATTAGCCGATAAGTATTACCTAAATCTAACGCATAATAGATGCGAGTTTCTGCTGTATGCTCATCCGTTAAAAATCCATTTCCTTCAGATGATTCAGTAGGGAAAGAAGTTGAGCGAATGACAGGGAATATTTTTTTTTCATTGCCAGCGATTTTTTGCTCAGTACCCATTACTTCCAGTGCTTCTTCTACATAATAGACAACTTCGTCAATAGCCTTTTCATGCTGTTCATGCCATTTTGAAACTGCACTTGAAAGTGATACTGTGATGCCTTTACCTGTTTCTTTATTTTCAAAACGCATCGTTTCCTTGTCACGATCATAGTGAATACTTCGATTCTCTTTATGTAATCTTTTTTCAAGCTCTTTTTTCATACTTTTCGAATCCATTTTCACGATTTATCATCCTTTTAGGTAAAAATTTCGTTACCTCATTTTACATGAAAAAACCTCTATCTTAAAGACAGAGGTTTTTTCAATTATTCAAGACCATTTATAAAATTTTCAATTTCTTCTTTTGTTTTACGATCTTTACTAACAAATCTGCCAAGCTCATTTCCGTCTTTATACGCAATGAAGCTTGGAATTCCAAATATGCTTAACTCTCCACACAAATCAATATATTGATCACGATCTACATAGACAAAGGTGTAATCCGAGAATTCCGCTTCTAGCTCTGGTAAAACTGGATCTATGAAGCGACAATCAGGGCACCAATCCGCTGAAAACATAAAAATATGTTTTCCTTCTTTGGTTAATTCATGAAATTTTTCTACAGATACTAATTTTTCCATGTCTATTCCTCCTTGACTGTTACTTTCTATATTTTAAAGAAGAAACAATTTTCATCATTTTTTCCGCATCACTAGCTATATTATTCATTCCTGTTTCTGTAGTCATTTTTATGCCACCAAGTCCAACGGTTACTTCATAAAGATTTTTCTTCACCTTTGAAATAAAAAGATATCCGAATCTTCCCTTTGAAGTGAAAGATTTATCAATAAGAAGACCTTTATTAGGTTTGGATATTTTATATACTTCTTGGCTTTTTTCGTCCTCTTTTTGATTATAAAATAAAAGGTAATTTTGATTTCCGCTTTTCAAAATCACATTATTTGGAGATTCTTTTTGAATCTTCATTCCAAATGGAAGATATAGCTTTAAATGTTTTGTTGTTTTTTTGGCTTCTTTCGGTTTGTTTGTAAAGACTTCATTTACATTTTTAATCGATTCCTTTTGTTGTTCTTTTATAGAGGTGCTGCATCCAGAGATTAAGCCTATTACAAAAACCAAAAGTATTCCCAAGGTTAATTTTCGTAAAATAGTATGTTCCCCCTAAACTACATGAGTATTTATCACTATTTTAACTTTATAAGACAAAACTTGACAAGACAGAAGATTTCAAGCTTCTATTGAGGTTCTATATTGATATTGTCCAATCAATAATTTCATTATGTGAACGAACATTTCTTCTCGTGTAACTAATCCATTCGTAAATATTCCGATTGCCCCTTCTTTTTTGCGGACATTTTTTTTATTTGCATATTCGTCCATAACTGGCCCAAGCTCTTCACCAGTGCGTAAACGTGATGCTATTTCATCTGGAAGCAGAATTCTAGCACCTCCTGCAATAAGAGGTGCTGTTCCTTTTTGTACTAACGCTCCCCAATTACATACGAATAACCCTGATTCTGTTTCAATTACTCCACCTTCCAGCCCTATAGCTATATCGATATTGGGGCTTTTTAAGCAAGTTACCGCACGCTGAACTGCTCCTTTAATTGTTTCCTCATCGGAAAAAGGTTGGGGGCTAACTCCTGAAGGAACATCCATTGCTTGAACTTTCACATCCATATTCATTTGTTTAAAGGCAAGTTTTACCGCATTTATTTTAGCTGGATTATTGGATCCAATTGCAACAAACATGATGATCTCTCCTTATTACTCTGTTGGTAAGTACTGGATGAAAAATAACATGATAACAAAAGAGAGGAGCTCTATGCCCCTCATCTCTTTAAACTATTTTGAACGAATTGTATCAACTGTAGCTTGATCACATGATTTTACTAGCTTTACGAGCAAAGCTTTTGCGGCAGCATAATCATCGACATGAATAATGGATGCATGTGTATGAATATAACGAGAACAAATTCCGACAACTGCACTAGGTACTCCATCATTTGATGTATGAACTCGTCCTGCATCTGTACCGCCTTGGGATACAAAATATTGGTAAGGGATGTTGTTACTTTCTGCAGTATCAAGAACAAATTCACGTATACCTTTATGTGTCACCATTGAGCGGTCAAAAATACGCAATAATGATCCTTTTCCAAGTTGGCCGAACTCATTTTTATCTCCAGACATGTCATTTGCCGGGCTCGCATCGAGCGCAAAGAAGATATCAGGTTTAATCATATTTGCTGCAGCTTGTGCACCTCGAAGGCCAACTTCTTCTTGAACATTTGCTCCTGAATAAAGGATGTTTGGGATGGATTCCCCTTGGAGTTCCTTTAATAATTCGATGGATAGTCCGCATCCGTAACGATTATCCCAAGCTTTTGCTAATATTTTCTTTTCGTTTGCCATGACAGTAAAAGGACAAATCGGAACAATTTGCTGACCAGGCTTGATTCCTATTCGTTTAGCATCTTCACGATCATCTGCACCGATATCTATGAGCATATGTTTGATATCCATTGGTTTATTTCGTTGGCTGTCATCTAATAAATGTGGTGGGATGGAACCAACAACACCAACAACAGGACCGTTATCCGTGATAATATGGACACGTTGAGCAAGCAATACTTGGCTCCACCAACCACCAAGTGTTTGAAAACGGATCATTCCATTGTCTGTAATAGACGTAACCATAAAGCCAACTTCATCCATATGTCCTGCTACCATAACAGTAGGACCACTCTCGTTCCCACGTTTGATTCCAAATATGCCGCCTAAACCATCTTGTACTACTTCTTCTGCATATTTTGAAAGCTGTTCACGCATAAATTTTCTAACTTGATGCTCATTACCTGGTGCTCCTGGTAATTCAGTCAATGTTTTAAATAAATCCAGCGTCTCTTTTTCCAATTGTTCCAACCTCATTTCAAACTAATTATGTACCCCTTCATTTTACAGAACTTTCTTACTGCTTTCCAGTTATCTGTTTGGACACATTATTTTTCTTAGGTGTCATAATTAGTACAGATAACCTTTTTATGAGTTATGATCTCTGAAGGAGAGTCTTATCTTATTAAGAATGTAAAAAGTAATACAAAAGGGCAAACGTCAATTCACATAAGACTACTTAAGTTATTTTTGTAATGGAGGGTTTTTAATAATAATTCCATCACTATCTAAAAAACGTAATAAATCTCCAAAAATCACATTATCTGAATACATTAAGTCATTTTGTACTTTATCTAAATTGGGAGTACAAAGATTTCTTTTGACCTTATCACCTGTCGACTTATTGTAGCACCCATTATCTAAATAGGCATATTTGTTTGTTACAAAGCTTCCATCACGAAAAACAACTAAATTTTTCTTATTGGATGAAAATAAACTTCTTCCAAAATCAACGACTTCTTTATTTGGTTTTACCCCCAATATATCTAGAATCGTTTGCCTAATATCAATTTCGCCACCCAATGTATTAATTTGTTCTCCCTTTTCTCCTGGTACATGAATAATAAATGGAACTTTCTGTAGATTTAGTTGATCCGTAGGTGAAATTTCCTTTCCTAGGACTGCCTCAAGCTCCTTATCGTAGCTTTTCGATATCCCATAATGATCCCCATATAATACAATAATGGAATTATCATATAAACCTTCTTTTTTTAGCATATCAAAAAATTTTTTTATTGCCTCGTCCTCATATCTTACGGTAGCAAAGTAACGATGAACCAAATCAGCATTATCCTCGTCAATGTTCAAATACTTATCCGCTTCATCATTTAGCAAGAAAGGGAAATGGTTCGTTAAGGTTATGAATTTTGCATAAAACGGCTGTGGTAGCTTTTTTAAATTTGGGATAGATTGCTCAAAAAATGGGATATCTTTCAAACCATAATTTACTGAATTTTCCTCAGTTACTTGATAATCCTTTTTGGAAAAAAAGCGATCATAACCCAATGTTTTATACATATTACCTCTATTCCAAAACGTTTCATCATTACTGTGGAAGGCAGCACTATAGTAGCCTTGCTCCTTTAATATTTTCGGAAGTGCATAATAGTCATTATGTGGTCTTCTTACAAACACCGACCCTCCTGATAAAGGATAAAGACCATTGTCAATCATAAATTCTGCGTCAGATGTCTTCCCTTGGGCAGTTTGATGATAAAAATTCGGGAAATAATAGCTATCTTTTACTAATTTATTTAGAAATGGCGTAATTTCTTGCCCATTTACTTTCCGATTAATCACAAATTGTTGGGTAGATTCTAATGAAATTAATATAAGATTCTTCCCCTTAGCCTGGCCATGATAATCAGAATTAGTTAATGTAACATTATTTCCTTTTTTCAAGTAGCTTTCCACTTTATGAATATCATTACTTTCCGCAAATGCGGATTGTACCAACATTTTTGAATTAAAAAGTATATCGAAAACATGGTAGTTAAAGGTTCCAATTGTTTTGACAAGCAACTCCCTATCATATGTTTTTTTATAAATGTTAGGATTTTCGATTTCTCCTCCTACCAATACTGATAAAATCATCATAATACTTATCGCTAAGGAAGCGCGATGTTGTTTCTTCGTCATCAAATTTGATTTATCAATAAATTTAATAGCAAACCAAATAAGGAATATTATGTCGATAACAAGAAGTGGATCTGTCCACCTAAGCAATTCAACCGTACTTTGACTTAATCCACCAACATTTTGAAATTGAAAAAGCACAGGCACTGTCACATAATCAATATAAAATCGATAATAAAGTAAATTTCCAAAAAGGATACCCGTTAATATCGTATACATTACTAGCATAAAAATAAGTCTTTTTTTATTCGAAAAAAAGAAGCTTATACCTAATAAAAAGGCAATAGAGCCAATCGGATTTATTAACAGCAATATTATTTCAATAAAAGACTTTCCACTTAAATCGAATCCCAAAAAATAAACAAGTATCGTTTTAATGGATAATAGTGCAACCGCCATGATATATAAAGCAAACTCATTCCATTTTTTCATCGTGTATTCTCCCCTCGCTTACTTTATAGTAAAAAAATGGGCTGCATATTACAAGAAAAATCATTTTATTTTTAAAATGTTACGAAAATGAATATCATGTTATAATTACATGAAGCTGTTTTCGGATAAGTTGTAGCTTTTCCTAAATTGTTTTAAATCCTAAATTAGTCCTAGCTTATGGGCATGACAGGATACCTGAATCAGGAGGTTTTAATACATGACCTGGAAATCCTTTATTTGCGGCGTTACAGTTGGAGTTATTAGTGGTTATTTATTGAATGAAGCAGTAAAAAAGAACACCTATCTATCCAGTGAAACCGTATTGGCAAATGTGAAAAAGGCATTCAAAGAGGAAGGACCCGTTGATGGTTCATGGATTCAAATGACAAAAGAAGAATATGCTAAATTTGCTATAAAAACAAAGGTATACCGAGGTGGTATCACTTGTAATCAAAATGGAATAAGGAAGCAGTATGAATTTATTGCAGATGCTTTTACAGGCAGTGTTTTAGATGTTTATCCTATTTCATAAAAAATACATAAATAGGTGTTCCATTCAATTGATGGGACACCTATTTTCTATGCATTGGGATTTATAAAATTTTACACTTCGAATAACCTTTTATAAAAATTGTCTACTTCTAGTTAAAATCCCTTATTCTTTTCTACCGTTCACAATGTATAGCCTCGATTAAATTACCTTCCTTACCCCACTTTAGAGCTCGATAAATAGCATCGTGATAAAAAATAAACCAAGCGCCATCTTGAATTGCTTCTGTAATCCATTTTTCTTTAGCGAAAATAGAAGTCATCGGATAATCATCATAAGCAAGAACCCATAACGGATTTTGATGTGCATGAGTTGGCATGATATCTGCCATATGTATTGCTTTCTCCCCCATACTCTCGATAAGAATTATGGAATGCCCATCGCTATGACCCCCTGTATGAATCATATGAATGGTATCTTCGATTAACACTTCTTTTTCATAGGTCACAATCTGAGATTCTATTGCTTCCCAATTTTCCTTCCAATAAGTACTTTTGGAACGGATATTAGGGTTTCGCATTTCATCCCATTCTACCTGAGAAGTATAAATAACAGCATTCGGAAAAGTAGAAACAAATCCATCATTGCTCGGTTTTGTTAACCCACATGCATGATCGAAATGCAAATGGGTCATACATATAACATCGATATCTTCTGGTGTAATCCCCATTTTTTTTAAAGAATCTTCCAGTTTAGATTCTTCAGTAACACCAAAATTCCGCTTCTGTTTTTCTGACAATTTGCCTTTTCCTATCCCAGACTCTATTAATATAT
The DNA here is from genome assembly GCF_058781025.1 of Heyndrickxia sp. FW510-T9. Lineage (NCBI taxonomy): Bacteria > Bacillati > Bacillota > Bacilli > Caryophanales > Bacillaceae > Heyndrickxia > Heyndrickxia sp. FW510-T9. The sequence continues at coordinate 110,966 of NZ_JBYSWK010000008.1, forward strand.
TTTTACCCCCAGCCTGCAGAAATATAGGATCTGTTATTAAGGGGATTTGATTTGTCTCACTGACAGGATACTTTTTGGACCATAATGCCTTCGGAACAACCCCAAACATTGCCCCTCCATCTAAATGTGTGATACCGCCATTAAGCCAAGTTAATGTAATATCTCCTATTGTTAGCGTTTGCATTTCTTCATTCCCTCCCTAATGTCTTTTTAATTTTACCACTAAAAAAAAATACCCTCTACCATAATCATTTGGCTAGAAGGTATATTACATTAGTTTATTTGTTTTGATATTGTACTTCACTGCGGTAAATTCTCTGGCCACGTGCAGAAAACTTTTCCTCATATTCTGTCATAATATTATTTTCAAAATCACTATTGTGTAAATCCAAGCTAACATACTTTAATAATAGACCATATTCAGAAAAGCTTCTTAGGGAGTATTCAAACAAGCCTTGATTGTCTGTTTTGAAATGAATTTCGCCACTGTCAACCAAAATATCCTCATATAATTTTAAAAAGGTTTTATACGATAATCTCCGTTTTTCATGACGGCTTTTTGGCCATGGATCAGAGAAATTCAAATAAACTCTTTCCACATCACCTTTTGCAAAAAAATCACGTAGATTTGTACCGTCTATATTCATTAATTTTAAATTCTGCAGTGGTTCTTCGATTATTCTATCTAATGCGGAAACAATTACACTGTCCTGCATTTCGATGCCAATATAGTTAATTTCAGGATTTGCTTTTGCCATTCCGTATATAAATTGACCTTTGCCAGTGCCAACCTCAATATGAACAGGATTGTTGTTTTGAAACTTTTCATTCCATTTATTTTTAAAAGCCTCAGGATTCTGAACTACATAATCTGGATTTTGTAGTAGCTTATCCTTTGCCCACGGTTTATGTCTTAAACGCAAATTTCACACCTCGTTTTTTCTTAAGTTGTAACAGGCTTTTTCGCCTGAATAAAGTTAATAAGATTACGATAAACTATTTATTATCACAAGTTCAAATCCGCTAGACGTAGACAATTTGTTGAAAAAATATCCACAGGGTTAAATTTGACATTGTACGTTTAACAATAAAGAAACTGGCTGCTTGCCAGTTTCACTTCATTCATCTATTCCAAAAACATTAATGAAAGGATTGTGCTTAAAAATGCCGCTTAACCATCATAACCAAATGACACTGTTAAAAGATATATTAAACAATCATCAGACCGATTGCTGTGGGTCTGTATCGGAATGTGAACAATTAGGAAGATTAGTGAAATCCCTTTTGGTAAATCCAAGTATAGATGATAATATAAGGCCAGTATTAGAGCAAGTTTATGCTTACAGTCAAGATGGGATTAATACCCACCACTTAGATGACCATATCTTGTCCCATCAAGGTAATATCTCACATTGGGTCGACGATATGAATTCTTATTCCTAGTCTTTTATCTCGTGTAAAAATTGAATCCAATAATTCATTTCATGATAACGGTGTTTTTCCTTATGCCATTGAATAGAAATTAGTGTCTGCCTAACCACATACCATTTCATTCTAAGTAAAAGATGTTCTGATAAATTTAAACCATATTGCTTAAGCCAATTTGTCCAGTTTTCGCGTGGAATATATAAATATAAGAGCATTCCAATATCTAATGCCGGGTCGGCTATTACGGAGCCGTCCCAATCTATTAAATATAATTGATCATCTTCTGAAAGCAACCAATTATTGTGATTTATATCACTGTGACAAACGACATATTCTTCGTTTTTTATGTTGTTTAAATCATCTTTAAGAAAGGTAATAGCGGATCTAACAATAGATAACTGTAATAAATCGTTATCAATACTTGTTTCTAATTCTAAAAGCATTTTTTCCGGTTCGAATGAAGCTTTTCCCAATCGCTCGAGCATGGAAACTAATGGAGAAGAATCATGGATTTTCTTCAATAGTTTGGCAACACGATCTTGGCTCATTTCCTCAGGCTTTAACTCTCTGCCATTTAACCATTGCTGCGCCGTTATAACATCTCCATTTTCCATCCTTTTTGTCCAAACTAGCTTAGGAACAATTCCTTCAGCTGAGAGAACGGCTAAAAAAGGAGACGAATTTCTTTTTAAAAATAACTTCTGTTCCTGATGTTTGGCAAAGAATGCTTCTCCTGTTGCCCCCCCTGCCGGGAGTATTTCCCAGCCTTGACCAAGTAAGTGTTCCAACTTCATTCACCTTCAGTTTCATGTGCATGTTTCGTGCATACGACGTATCTAAAATCTATATTATACTATAATTAACTAAAAACCTACATGAGTTTTTTCCCAAGCGGCGGGTATATACAAATAAAAAAAGACAGCTATTGGAACAAGAGTAGATAACAATAGCCATCTTTTAATAAATTTTATCGCTTTTTGACTTTTTTCGTCAAGGTGATTTTTATCATTTCCTGTATTTTTCAGCATTTTCATTCATAATTTTCTTCTTCAAAAGGGCTCAAACTATCTTCTTCCCATTCCATTCTTTTGAAACTAGCAGTCTGACAATAATCTAAAAGTGTTTTTGCCGCTTTTAATTGCATATGTTTTAATGGTGCTCGCGTATTTCTCATCATTTCGAACCATTTTGGGTATTCTCTTTTTTCTAATATTGAGAGACCATATGGCTTTTCCATAAAATCAATAAACCCATTTCTACTAATAATCGCTTTCTTAACTGGAATATCTACATTGTAATGAGAAAAAATCTGGCGTACAATATTGGACATTCTATTCAATGAAATCATTGGATTTAATATTTTTTTTTCATGTTTGTTTGATCTTTTCAACCAAAATCGATCATTAGAGCCTATGAATACAGCATCTTTTTCTTCTTCAAGAAAGGTAAGACACCATACCTCCATTGGGGTAATAAAAATAATCTCCATCTCAATAGGTGCCTTTTTTAATAAAAATATAGGCTCATACAGAAGCAAAAAAGTATCTGGAAAGCGCTGCAAAAAGGTTTGTAACTTATCATCATATAAATATTTGGTTTGGACATTTGATTTTTCATAAATAGTAGAGCTAGCCCATTTTAATTGAAAGTCATATAGTTGGTTTAAGAATAATTGCTTTAGTTCCTCCTCTGTATCAGGTCGAAATGATAATATAGGAGCGAATTGGATTGATTTATCTTGATTACTTTGCAAATCTTCTGCTGTATCTGTTTTTTCCTTTTTAAATATTTTTGTCACCTTGTTAATAAGACTGGATTTCTCCTCTTCGATTTCATCCCATTCCTGTGGTTCAACAATAAGTGAATTGGATTCCCAAGCTTCTTTTAATTTTTCCCACTGCTGTGTTTTCAACCGAATATATTGCGATGGATAGCGATACGCATCCTGCTCATATCGAGAAACATAGTCTTGCAGCTTAATTAATTGTGCCAATCAAATCCCTCCTTTATCAATCGGTATTTGAATGCAGCGTATGTATATTCTTTATGACATATTTAGGTGTTTTATTTAAATGAGTCTCATATAATACGATTTGATTAGCTATAAACTTTTCATCTTCATTGATAATATGTTTCAGCGATTCCAATTGAAACGGATTTTCTCCAAGCCAATTTCTTGCTAATGTTATATGGGGTTTAAATGGTCTTGGATCCAATTGGAACCCTACCTTTTCACATGAATCATAAACTAATTTTCTTATTTCTATTAATGCTTCCGATTCTTTTGTATTAGCCCAAAAAATTCTCGGTGAATCTTCCAGCCCAAATACTCCTAGTTGATTTAGAGTTAAATCAAACCCTTCAGCATTACTCAAAGCATCTTTTATATTCCCATCTGCTTTTTCCAGTTGTTCTTCATTTGCGTTACCTAAAAAAGCTAATGTTATATGATAATCCTCTTGGTGAACCCAACTTTTAAAAGGGAGTTCTCCTTTCATATGTTCACATTTCTCATATAGATATTGTTTTATAGATTGTGGCAAAAGTAAAGCATAGAAATAATGATGTTCTTCCAATTTTTTGTACCTCCCTTTGGCATTAACTAAGGCTCTTTTCGTAAACTTTATATTAATCAGATACAATACATGCTATTCTACTGTATTCAAATGATGATTTTATTAGAAAATTTACGAAAAGATGCCACTATGCCAGTATTTATTCAGGATTGCAAATTATTACGAAAAACAACAATCTTAGTGAAAATAGACTTAACTAAGCTTTTTGGATCTCTTCTACAAAATATCTCTGCAGCAACTTTGTCATTTCTCCTGGTTTTCCATTGCCAATTTCTTTTCCGTCCACTCTTACAATTGGCATAATTTCAGATGTTGTGCTTGAAATAAATACCTCATCGGCAGAAAAAATATCATTCACCGAAAATTCCTCTTCCTTAACAATAATTTCATTATCGGTGCAGATTTTTCGAATAACTTGTCTTGAAATACCATTCAAAATTAAATTTGTAGCTGGATGTGTTTTTAAGATGCCATCTTTCACTATAAAAACATTGGAAGAGGAACCTTCTGTAATGGTCGTACCACGGTGCTGAATCGCCTCAAAGCAATCTGCTTCTGCTGCTTTTTGTTTCGCTAAAATATTTCCTAATAAATTTAAACTTTTGATATCACATCTTAACCAGCGAATATCCTCAACAAGAAATCCATTTACGCCTGCTTGCATGAGATCAACTGGCCGTTCCATCAGCTTTGTATATGCTACAAAGGTAGGGGTGACATCCAGGGTTGGGAAACCATGCTGACGTGCGGATACACCTCTTGTTACTTGCAAATAAATAATACCTGTCTGCAACTGATTAACTTTTACGAGTTCTTCAAGTTTCACACAAAAATCATCTTTATCATCAGAAATTTTCAGCCCTATTTTTTCAGCACTCTCATATAAGCGCTGTATATGTTCATTTTTCGTAAAAAGTTTTCCATTATAAACACGAATCACTTCGTATATACCATCTCCAAATTGATAGCCGCGGTCCTCAATATCTACTACTACATTTTCTCTTTCTACGATTTCTCCATTAAAAATAACTTTCCCCATGGATTTCTCTCTCCTTTCAGCTCTTAATTAGCCGTTTTACCTGCAAGCTCATATATTGCTTGCGCATAAATAGCCGTTGCTTTTAATAAATCTTCCACAAACATATATTCATCCTTTTGATGCATTACATCTGGTCTGCCCGGGAATAGTGCTCCAAATGCAACACCTGATTTTAATGAACGGGCATATGTACCACCACCGATGGAAAGTAATTCCGCTTTTTCACCAGTTTGTTCTTCATATACTTTCTTTAAGGTTTGAATTAATTCATCATTTTCATCAACATGATGCGGTTTGGAATCTGAAAAATTCTCAATAGCAAAACCTTTTTCTTTAACTTTTTCAATACTGCTCTTTCCTTGAATCATATCAAAAGTAACGGGGTATCTCATATTTAGTCCGAATCTTCCTCCGTTTTTCTGGTCATAATCCATTTTCCCAACATTAATAGTAAGGTCGCCAGTAATATCATCATTGTATTGAATATCGAAGCCTTCACCACGTGATTTTTCATATAAATAATTGGTAGCAAAATGAATATATTGAGCACCTTGTTTGTCTAGAGATACATCTGCTAAAAATGCAGTCAATAATAGACCAGCGTTTTTTCCATTCTTCGGCTCCATTCCGTGTGCTGATAGTCCTTCTAATTCTAATACGAGCTCTCCAGATTCTACGTAATACTTTCCTTTCAGATTTAACTGCTGTAAATAATCATTATATTTTTGGAGAATTTCTGTGTGTTCATTTTTCACTAAAAGTGTTGCTTTTGCAAAATCAGGGACCATATTATATCTTCTCCCAGAGTGGAAAGAGATTAATTGGTTAGGTGCATTTTCCTCATCATAACCAAGTTCAGATACTTGTTGAACAATATCATAATCAGCAATTCCCTTTTCCGCATAAATAATTGGAAAATCCGCATCAGGTGCAAAACCCATATCCGGCATTTCTTCATGCTTAAAGTAATGTTCTACACATCGCCATTCACTTTCTTCATCTGTACCAATTATCATTCGAACTCTTTTATCCATAGGCAGACCTAATTCTTTTACAATTTTCATTGCATAGTAAGCAGCTATTGTTGGACCCTTATCATCACTAGATCCACGTGCATAAATTTTGTCGTCCTTTACTACACCACCATATGGATCAACGGACCAACCATCACCTTCAGGGACAACATCTACATGACAAAGGATACCAACTAATTCCTCTCCGTCTCCCATTTCAAGATGACCAGCCAAGTTTCCGACATTTTTGGCAGTAAAGCCATCCTTCTCACCTAAAGCTAATAAATAATTTAGTGCTTCTTTTATCCCAACTCCTAAAGGTGCGTCTTCTGTTGCATTTTCTTCATCTAAAACACTTTTAATTTGTAATAGCCCTTGTAGATCTTTAATAAGTGCTTCTTTTCTTTTTAATACTTCGTCCATCCATTTAATTGACATTATATTGACTCCTTTTAATAATTCCTAAAATACTTGATTATTCCAGAATATTTTACTCCTTTTTATTCATCAATAAAACATTAAGGATAAATTTTTACGATAATTAAGTTTTCTTACCATATAAATACTAATTAAAAAATACGTACATATCATTAAATTAAGATGATTTACCTAAATATTTGGTTAATTTACATGATGGACTGGAAATTTAAGAAACAAAGGTGTAAAATGTAATTGTCTGACATTTTAATTGGAAAATTTGTCGAGAAAGAAGGAGTTGTCTGGCAAAAAAGTCTAGCAAAGCTTGGAGAGATTTTCAAACTAATTAGCCGTCCGTAGTCTTAGCTTTTTGGAAAAAGGATGAGGGAGTGGTTTTTTGAAACCTTCAACAAACAGGATGTTAACCCGAATCAAATCAATCTATGTGTTCATAAAAGAGAATGGTACAGTAACAACACAAGAACTTGTAGATGAGTTCGGCATAACACCACGTACAATTCAAAGGGATTTGAATGTACTTGCTTATAATGACTTAATTAGAAGTCCACACCGCGGAACTTGGACAACAACTGAGAAAAGAGTAAAAATGACATCATAAAAATAGAAAAGCGGAAGCGCCTAGCCCATCGGTGTACGGATGAGTGAAATTTGAAGTGTAATTTCAACGAGTGAAACTGCACTTCAAATTTCACCTTCCATAGTCTTCGAAGGAAGATTTAGAAAACAGTGCTCGGTAGTTCACAAGCTAGTGAAATGTAATTTTAGATGAAGCACTTACCCCCGTGGAGAGGAGACGGAGAAATCCGTTAACCGCTATGCGTTGTAGCTGGACAAGATTAGCCTTTATAAGATTAATTATTTAATATTTGAATAACTCGATAAACATATGAAAAAGAGCTGTTTTGAACAGCTCTTTTTATTTCCTCTCTTTATTCTCCCTCCGTTATCATCACATTTTTTAATAGCTCAACTTCCCCATCAGTTAATTCACGATATTCCCCTAATGGCAATTGTTCGTCGAGTTGCAATGGCCCCATTGAAATTCGCTTTAAATAAACTACTTTTTTCCCTACAGATTCAAACATTCTTTTTACTTGATGAAATTTCCCCTCTGTAATGGTTAATTCAATATCAGAGCGAATGCCAGATTTCAGGATTTTTAGGACACCAGGCTTTGTATGATATCCATCATCTAATGTAACTCCATTTTTAAAAGATTCAATATCTGTTTCCGTTACAGCCCCATCAATAACTGCAAAGTAAGTTTTTGGGACGTGTTTTTTTGGGGATAAAAGCTTATGTGCTAACAGACCATCATTTGTAATGACTAATAATCCTTCTGTGTCCTTATCGAGCCTCCCTACTGGAAAAGGGTTTAGAACAGAATCCTCGAAATCTAATAAATCAATCACCGTCTTATCATGGTAGTCCTCCGTTGCGGAGATGACACCTTGGGGTTTATTCATCATTAAATAAATGAATTCTTTATAGATTACTTGTTCTCCGTGGATGGTAATGACATCTTGGGAAGGATTTACATGAGTCTTTCCATCCTTAATTACGGCTTGATTAACCGTTACTACACCATCTTTTAATACTTTTTTCATCTCTTTTCTACTGCCATATCCGACATTTGCAAGTAATTTATCGAGTCTCATTCCATACACCTACTTCTTTTCAACTTTAGAATATTTATTAGTATTTGGGCTCTTACCTATACTTAAATCGTTTGCATACATAGGCTATTAGGGAATGGCAAGAAGTTTTAGTTGTGGCTTTTAATATAAGTCATATATAGAGCTAATATTATTTAGAATCAAACTTTCCAGCTCATACAACTAATATCTGACTGCTTATCATCAATCTGACGAGGTGAACCAGAAATGGATTACAGACAACAAATGTTTCCCCAAATGACTATGCAACAACCTAGTCAACAATATGGTAATTATCCGCCGTCCATGCAGTATCCTAGCGGGCAAATGCCATCTACAGGTCCATCCTTTTCGGGAGGCGGCCAAAGCCAACTAGAAAGGCGGGTGGACAGACTTGAAAAACAAATGGAACGAATGAATCGTCGAATCACTCAAGTCGAGAGGCAAATGCAATATTGGGGACAAATGGGACATCATTAAAACAAATGCACAAGCGCCTTGCACATCTGCTAACCGATGGCTGCTTGCGCTAGACGTAGACAATTTTTCAAAATGTTATCCTCAGTGTGAAATTATATTATTTCCTAAACCAGAAAAACGCCACAGCGTTTTCTTGGAGTAGTGGATAGGAAAAGAAATCGGCGTGCTTGCCGATTTCTTTCTTAGATAACTTATTTTTGACAACTACCCTATATGAAGTCTTCTCTTTATACTTTGCAGTCTTTGACCAAATAGTTTATCAGCAAGACCAGATCTTAATCCTAAATACCCATAAATGACTGCGCCAATACCTCCACATATCATCACAATTAATAAAGATTGCCATTTTGATGCTGGAGATAGAAATAGAGTGGTTAGCTTGTAAAAAACGAATACACCTACTACCATTATTGCATTAATCATAATGATTAATACACTCCTTCGCGCAACTGTCTTAAATGGATAATCGGCAAATACTTTAATAACAATCAAATTAATAATAATAGAAACGGAATAGCCTAAAGCAGTCGCATATACGGCACCATCTGTCTCAAATAGTTTAATAAATGGGATATTAAAGGTTAATTTCACTAACAAACCAGTTAACAGACTTAATATCGTAAATCTTTGTTCATTAATCCCTTGCAAAATAGCCGCTGTAACAGAATATAAGGCAAAAAGAATAGCAACAGGTGCATAATGCCCTAACACATCAGCTCCTAATTTACTATGTTGATAAAACACGGTAAAAATAGGGTTTGCCAGCATTGAAAGTCCAAGTGCTGCTGGTACAGTTAAAAACAACATAATTTGAAAGGTTTGGTCCACCTGACGAATCATAGACTGACGATTTCCTCTAGCAAATGATTCGGTAATAAGCGGTACGAGTGTAAGCGAGAAAGATGTTGCGAGTGAAACAGGAATAATCACCAGTTTATGGGAATCAAAATTGAGAATACCGATTGCCTCCAGGGCTTCTTTCCCCTTATTAATCGCAGCCATTCCTCTTGTAAAAGTTAACTGATCAACATATTGAAAAAGTGAATTAGCTATACCAACAAATACGAACGGCAGTGCATATATAAAGATCTCTTTATACATTTCTGATAACGATACATTTAAGGTACCTTTATCATGTTCAAGCAATTCATCAAAATGATGTTTCCTTTTTTTCCAATACCAAAATAATATAAGTAAGCTTGCAATCCCCCCAACAAAAGCCGCAAAAGTAGCAACACTAATAGCTGTAACCATGCTTCCATTAAAGATATGAAGGACAAAATAAGCTCCAAGTAAAAGAAATAATATCCTTACAATTTGCTCAATAACTTGGGAGACAGCCGATGGTCCCATTGACTGATGACCTTGAAAATAACCGCGAATTAAACTCATGACAGGTATAATAATAAGTGCAAAGCTAACAGCCCGTATAATCGTTGTTACATTATCAATAGTATATTTTTTTGATTGTACCCCTGACATACTCAGTTCTGCAAAGGTCGGTGCGAAAATATACATAATTAAAAAACATACGATCCCTGTTGCAAGCATCAATAGGATACCTGATTTAAACAACTTCCTACCTACCGCATATTCCTCTAGAGCATTATATTTTGCTATATATTTTGATACAGCAAGCGGAACACCTGCTGTTGCTATACTAATAAATAATGTGTAAGGGACATATCCGAATTGATAAAGAGCTTCTGGCTCTGATCCGCCAATAATAGCATGGAATGGAATTACATAAAATAAGCCGATAAATTTTGAAATAAACGTCCCTAACGTTAAAATAAACGTACCACGCATAAGTTTTGAAGACATATAATCCCTACTTTAAACATCTATGACATTTTTCATTTCACTAATTAGTAGTGTACAACTTACTACGGTAATTGACAATTTATTCGAAAAATCTTTTTTTTAGTATCATGATTTATAACAATCTTGATTTAAATATATAATCATTCTAAAATGAAACGAGTATATAAAAAGGTGTTGAAATGATGAAGTTTGATGTAATAGTTATTGGCGGTGGACCATCCGGATTAATGGCAGCCATTGCTGCAGGAGAAAACGGAGCAAATGTATTATTAGTTGACAAAGGGGACAAGCTTGGCCGAAAGCTAGCCATATCTGGTGGTGGCCGTTGTAATGTCACGAACCGATTACCAATTGATGAAATCGTAAAACATATCCCGGGAAATGGTCGCTTTTTATATAGTGCATTTTCTATTTTCAATAATGAAGATATTATTCAATTTTTCGAAAAACTTGGGATTAAGCTAAAAGAAGAAGACCATGGAAGAATGTTTCCCGTATCAAATAAGGCACAATCTGTTGTTGATGCCCTTTTAAAAAGACTTGCTGAGTTAAATGTAGCGATTAAAATAAATACACCAGTAAAAAATCTCAACTATGATAACAATCAAGTTTCTGGCATTGAGCTTAAAAATGGAGAAATCATTCATTGTAAATCAGTTGTGGTAGCGGTTGGTGGAAAATCGGTTCCACAAACAGGATCAACCGGTGACGGATTCCCTTGGGCTGAGAAAGCCGGTCATACAATCGCAGAGCTCTTTCCTACGGAAGTTCCAGTAACGTCTGATGAACCTTTTATAAAAGAAAAAACATTGCAGGGGTTATCGCTTCGAGATGCTGCTGTTAGTGTGCTAAATCCAAAAGGGAAACCCCTCATTACACATAAAATGGATATGATTTTCACTCATTTTGGCATTTCGGGCCCAGCTGTTTTACGATGCAGTCAATTTGTCGTAAAAGCAATGAAAAAATGGAAATTAACACATGTTACAATGAGTATCGATGCAATTCCTGATCAAAATGAAGAGCAACTTTTTCAATATATTGTAAGATTATTAAAAGAGGAACCTAAAAAGGCAGTTAAAAACTGTTTAAAGGGATTGCTTCCGGAAAGATATTTATTATATTTACTACAGAAGTGCGAAATAGATGAAAATACTCAAGCTTCCGCTATTTCCTCGGAAAGAATACGTGCATTTGCTAATGCTTGCAAGTGTTTTTCCTTTCAAGTAAATGGAACACTACCGTTAGAAAAAGCCTTTGTAACGGGCGGCGGTGTTTCCGTAAAGGAAATCGAACCGAAAACAATGGCCTCCAGATTAATGCCAGGGTTATATTTTTGCGGAGAAGTGCTCGATATTTACGGATATACAGGTGGGTATAATATCACATCTGCTTTAGTAACAGGAAGATTAGCAGGATCAAATGCTGCTATATATTCTATAGACCCTCATGAATAATATATTTAAAAAACGCATGGATCTAATAAAGCAAAATCCATGCTTTGTTTTTTCATTTTTTGCAGACACGTAGTCCTTTATTTTCCAAAAAGCCGACAGGAATAACCCTTTGATTTAGGTGAGGCTGTCTTTTGATTACCGTTTTGCTTTCTCGCTCTGGATTTCGGGAACATAACCCGCTTTTTGATTACCGTTTTCCTTCCTCGCTCGGGATTTCAGGAACCTAACTCGACTTTTGATTACCGTTTTCTTCCTCAATCTGGGTTTCGGGAACCTATCCCACTTATTGATTACCGTTTTCTTCCTCAATCTGGGTTTCGGGAACCTATCCCACTTATTGATTACCGTTTTCCTTCCTCGCTCTGATTTTCGGGAACCTGACCTGCCTTTTGATTACCTTTTCCCTCCTCAATCTGATTTTCGGAATTCTATCTTGCTTTTTGCCCCAACAAACCTGTCCGATAAGAACAGCATATACAACAAATGGCCAAATGAATTATTTTTTATATAAGATCATGGCACTAAAACAATAAATTTGTTCCTCTTCGTCTTCAGGCATTATTGCCACATGATACTTAATATCTAGCAGTTTTTTATCATCGAGGGTTTTTAAAAATTGATTTACATCTTTTTCTAAATCCTTTTCGTGTTCATAATCAAATACCTTTACTTGTATCATAATTTACCATCTCCCTTTTTTTACTTCTATCATAGACAGAATGTTCAGTTTTTAAAACATTTCAATAAATTAAAAAAGATGTATGAAGATTACTTCACACATCCCTCATGAGGTTTTACTGCATTGTTGCCAAGATTTCTTTCATTTTTTGTGTAATGGGCGGGTACAAATTATTTTTAGCACTAGTTGTACTATTACCACCGAAAAAACCTGTTCCCGGGCAAGTTTTAACTGCATGTCCCTTGCTATTATCTAAGACTCTTTCACCTGATTTGATATCCCACCAATGATGGTATGTGATGGTGTCAACGGAAGGAGATAAACCATACTTAATACATAGCAGGGCAGTTATAGTTACAATTGATTCTTTTTGTTCCCTTGTCATTTGATCATGACCTTTATCGAAATTGCCGATATTTTCAATCGCTATCGAATCAGCTTCTATAGCTCTCATAACAGTTTTATTATTTAATCCAAACGTACCTTCCGGTGGTAGGTTAAATGGTCTCCCCAGGGCAACTTTACCGTCCGGAAAGATGGTTAAATGCTGACTGATATGATTCCAGCCCATCTGATTAATATGATAATTCTCCATACCTTTTAGCATTCTCAAATGATTCGATCCATTAAAATGCTCATATGATGGCTTCCATGTATGGTGGATCTGGATTTTCCCCACCTTTCTGGAGATGGATTGCTTAAATAACCAATCCTTAAATTCATCCCTTGTCATTATTTTAAATGAAGTGTTTTCCATTTGAATTGCTGCTTCTGCAGGTGTAAAAAAATTCATTCCCATTATGAATAGAAAACTAAAAACCAGTAACCTTTTTTTAATCATTTTTTATTCCTTTCTTATTGCTATGGTTCTGTATTTATAGTTTTTTTAATGGGAAGGAATTTATTCGAAGTATTAAATATTTCTTCTTTTTTGAGGACACAGGATCCGTTATTTCAATGAAAAACCGCCATTTCATCATATTAGAGGACACACATTCCGCTATTTTACGAAATTCCCTTCGAAATAGCTGTTTTTAGCCATGATAACGGAACGTGTGTCCGGATAAATCGAGGAAACACCCATTTTGTCACAAATAACGGAACCACTGTCCGATTCAGAAGCATACTCGCAAACTACCGTTGTTTGAAGTTACAAACTAGGATTTGGAGGAAATTATTATTTCGACTTTGTTTCCCCTGTCCATTGAAGCATACCGCCTGTCATATTGATGACATTGTATCCTTGGTCTTGGAGAAAATAACATACTTTTTCACTTCTACCACCAGAACGACAAATAATGATGTACTCTTCATTCTTATCTAATTGATCAAGTGAATCCGGGATATCTCCCATTCGTATATGTACTGCTTCAGGAATCATGCCTTCTGCAACTTCATCATCTTCGCGAACATCAATCAAATTTAATGTTTCATCAGCTTTTAATTTCTGTTCTACTTCTTCTGGTTTTATTTGTTTAATTTCCAATCCATTCATTCCTTCCTATCATTTATCTTCATGATTATATCAAATTGTTTAATAGCAAAACAAAGGAAGGGGCTTTAAACGACCCCTTCCACCATTTAATTCGCAACAATATTCACAAGTTTACCTGGTACAGCGATGATTTTACGTACGGTTTTCCCTTCAATAAAGCCTTTTACTGTATCCTCGTTAAGTGCAATCTCTTCCAGTTCCTTAGCAGAAGAATCACGGGAAACGGTCATTTTCGTGCGAACTTTTCCATTTACTTGGATGACAATTTCAACTTCATTGTCGACAAGTTTTGTTTCATCATAAGTTGGCCAAGCTTCATAAGAAATAGATCCTTCGTGCCCAAACTTTTCCCATAGCTCTTCACAAATATGTGGAGCAATTGGTGCTAGCATTTTCACAAAGCCTTCCATATATTCTTTAGGAAGAACATCCGCTTTATAAGCTTCATTGATGAAAACCATTAGCTGAGAAACCGCTGTATTATAGCCAAGATTTTCATAATCCTCCGATACCTTTTTCACTGTTTGATGATATGCCTTTTCAAGAACATTCTTGTTTCCGTCTTGAACTTTGCTTGAAAGCTCGCCGTTATCATCCACTAGCAAGCGCCATACACGGTCAAGGAATCTTCTTGCTCCATCAAGACCATTTGTTGTCCAGGCAATGGATGCTGTAAGTGGTCCCATGAACATTTCATAGAGACGAAGAGTATCCGAACCATGGCTTGAGACGATTTGATCAGGATTAACAACATTTCCTTTTGATTTACTCATTTTTTCATTGTTTTCACCAAGAATCATCCCTTGGTTAAGCAATCTTTGGAAAGGCTCTTTTGTCGGAACAACGCCAATATCATACAAAAATTTATGCCAGAAACGAGCATATAGCAAATGTAGAACCGCATGCTCTGCCCCACCAATATACATATCAACTGGAATCCAAGCTTTTAGCTTTTCTGGGTCAGCAAGTACCTGATCATTATGTGGATCGATATAACGGATAAAGTACCAACAGCTACCTGCCCATTGCGGCATTGTATTTGTTTCACGACGGCCTTTTTTGCCTGTAACTGGATCGACAACATTTACCCATTCCTCAATATTAGCAAGTGGTGATTCACCTGTTCCTGATGGTTTAATATCTGTTGTTTTTGGAAGTGTAAGTGGTAATTCCTCTACTGGAACTGCAGTCATCGTTCCGTCTTCCCAATGGATAATAGGAATTGGTTCTCCCCAATAACGTTGACGGCTAAATAGCCAATCACGTAGGCGATAAGTTATCTTCTTTTCACCTATCCCTTTTTCATCTAGCCATGCGATCATTTGCTTAATTCCATCTTCTTTATTTAGGCCATCTAGAAAATCGGAATTCACATGTTCACCGTCACCTGTATATGCTTCTTCTGCCACATTCCCGCCAGCGACAACTTCTTTTATTGCTAATCCAAATTTCTTAGCAAATTCGTAATCACGTTCATCATGTGCAGGGACTGCCATTATTGCGCCTGTACCATAGCTCATTAGTACATAATCAGCAATCCAGATTGGCATTTTTTCATCATTAACAGGATTAATTGCATAAGCCCCAGTGAATACCCCTGTTTTGTCTTTAGCAAGATCTGTACGCTCAAGATCACTTTTGGATTTAATTTGATCAAGGTATGCATTAACAGCATTACGTTGCTCATCTGATGTAATTTTGTCCACATGCGGATGCTCTGGTGCCAAAACTGCATAAGTTGCTCCGAAAAGTGTATCAGGACGAGTTGTAAATACAGTGAACGTTTCGTCAGTACCATTGATATTAAAGGTAACCTCTGCACCTTCTGATTTGCCAATCCAATTTCTTTGCATATCTTTAAGGCTTTCTGGCCAGTCAAGATCATCCAGATCCTCAAGAAGTCTGTCTGCGTAGGCTGTTATCTTAAGTATCCATTGTCTCATTGGGCGGCGCTCTACGGGATGCCCCCCACGTTCACTTTTCCCATCGATGACTTCTTCATTGGCAAGTACTGTGCCTAGTTCTGGACACCAGTTCACCGGTACCTCATCGACATATGCAAGACCTTTTTCGTATAGCTTTAAGAAAATCCATTGTGTCCATTTATAATAATCTGGGTCGGTTGTATTTACTTCACGGTCCCAATCAAAAGAAAAACCAAGTGAATTTAATTGTCTTCTGAACGTTTCAATATTATGTTTTGTAAATTCTGCTGGATCATTACCAGTATCAATTGCATATTGCTCAGCAGGAAGTCCGAATGCATCCCATCCCATTGGATGTAGAACATTGTAGCCCTGCATTCTTTTCAATCTAGCAAGAATATCTGTGGAGATATATCCTTTTGGATGCCCGACATGTAGCCCTACTCCGGATGGGTACGGGAACATATCAAGTGCATAATAGTTATCTTTTGATTTATCCTCTGTTGTTTTAAATGTATGGTGCTCTTTCCAATATTTTTGCCACTTTTTCTCAATTTCAATGTGATGGTAACTCATGAAATTTCCTCCTTCTCTTTATTAAGGCTCTTTTCTTAAATTTTGTTGTTTTGTAAAAAGAAACTTTATTACCTTCTTTATTCGACTTAAGTTTGGTTAGCTCTTTTAAGAATGTCCCGAGACTAAGTCTAAAAAAAGGTTTAAAACTATTTACGAAAAACAAAAATCTATTCGAATACAGCCTTTTTTAAACAACAAAAAACCTCTCATCCCTGTCAAAACAGGGACGAGAGGTTGATTATACTCCCGCGGTACCACCCAAATTAGTGCATGCACTCACTTCATTCATCCTTAACGCGGAAAACGGCAAGAATTACTGAGGAGTGATCCTGTTCACAATTGCAACTAATAGGTGAGTTCATGATGGATCTGATTGGCTTGCACCACCCGCCAACTCTCTTTTATTGCAGATGACATCATTACTATTCCTACTCAAAGTTTCATTATGGATTAAATTATTTACCATTTTAGCCAATTTTAATCGTAGTTGCAAGCCTTTTTTTATTGAAAAATAACTTGTTAATCGGCTTACATTTTCACACTGTGCTAAAAAAGGTCGTTCATAATATTTTTTTACATTGATATGCTATGCTCATGATTAGCGGAAGATTTTAATGGCTTATCAAAGAAAATGGATAAACCAATAGCGATAACAAATAATACCATTAAGGAAATAAATAAAGTGGTCATTCCGTATAAATCGACGACAATTCCGCCAGCCAATGGTCCAATCATACGGCCACCTGTTGCAGTACTATTGACAATCCCTTGAAAAAGTCCTTCTCTTCCCTTAGGTGAAAGTTGACTTGCAATCGTTGGAATTGCTGGCCATACGAGCATCTCTCCTAAAGTAAGTATAACCATTGCTGCAACAAAAGCGCTTAAACTATGTGCAACACTTGCCACACCAAAAGAAATAATAAAAATAGTAATTCCAATGATAATTTGGCCTTTCAAGCTTGAACAGAACTTCTTTATAAGCGGTGTAATAATAGGTTGCCCGAGTACAATTAAAGCACCGTTGATCGCCCATAAATAACCGTATTGTCTTAAAGTGATTCCAATTTCTTGCGTATAGCTTGAAATGGTTGCTTGCCATTGAACATACCCAACCCAGCACAGCAGGTAGGCGGAACATAAAATAACTAAAGCCTTGATAATTTGTTTGTTTCTTATTGCTCCATGTTCTTGAATTACGGATGTTTGCATACCTTGCTGGGCAGCCATATTTTTATAGCCAAAAATGGCAATCAGTAAGAAAATAATGAACATAAATAAATTACAAATGAAGATATAATTAAATGAAAACGAGGCAACTATCCCACCTAAGAATGAACCTAAAGCTACCCCCACATTTTGTGCTACATATATTGCATTAAACGCCTTTCGTCCGCCTTCTTTCCAAACCGATCCTGCCATTGCAAATACACATGGAAAAATTATGCCGGATCCAAAGCCTGTAATCGTTAGGAATATGACGTAATTTGGCCAATCATGCCATATAGTGAGTCCAATAGCAGCCACTACAGTAATAATTATCCCAAAAAGGACTGTTCGATAGCCCCCTAATTTATCAAAAAGCGTCCCACCTAGTAAATTACCAATTACGCTTGCAGCCGAATTTAACATTAGCACAAACCCAGCAACAGTTAATGATTTTCCAAGATGGTCATGGATGTAAATAGTGTTTAATGGCCATAAAAAAGAAGAGCCAGTTGTATTCACCATCATCCCAATTACTAAAAGCCACAAGGATTTAGGCATTAAAAACATTAAAAACGCTCCTTTTCCACCTTCAATATTCTATACCATTCCTCATTTTATGCTTTTTCTACCATACCAACAAGAGGTAAAATAATAATTATGTTTTCAGAAAATAAAGGAGTGCGGGATGCACTCCTTTATCACCTTGTCTAGCTACAGCGCCTATCGGCTAGCGGATTTCTACGTCTCCTCCCTACGATAAGTCAACATCAGGTGAAATTGGTACTTCAAATTTCACTCGGTGAAATTACACTTCAAATTTCACTCATCCGTACGCTAGAGCTACGGCGCTTCCGCTTTTCTAATTTAATCCGGATTCTCAATATGCTGTTTTGAACGAATTGGCTGGGTATTCTTTGCATTGTTTTTCTTTAATTGTTTGACCGGATCATAATCTTTGCCCAATTCCATGTCTTGATTATTCACACCGTTGCGTGTTTTTTGCTCAGGATTATTTTGCTTAGATCTTTTTCTCATAATTTCCTCCGTCGTCTATGTTTTTATATTGGCTAGTCATGGTTAAGGAGGATCATTTGATTTTGCAGTTGTTGCAACTGCAACCTCTTGCGATGCAAAATCTCCCTTTGCTGGGAATTTGAACTATTTGCTAATTGACATACTTCATTATAAGATGTTTCTAATTGTTGAAGGGCGCTCGTGTATTCTACATCATGATAATGCTCTTGGCGCATCCCTTCTGAATACTGGTCATGTGCTTGTTGGAGCGCATTATCACATCTCTGGAGGCATTCGTCTATTGATTTTCTAGTGGCCACTTATGAATCCTCTCCTTATTCGTGAGTTGAAGCATTATGCTTCACCTAATAGTTTGTTCATTAAGGGAATGACTATGTAGGAAATCCAAGGTAAACAGTATATGGCTTCGGTTCCACGTTTTTGATAATATTTTTATGAAACTGTCCATATATAGGAGGAAAAATAATTGTTACAGGTTAAATGTGCTGATAAAAATGCACTTGATGCAGAGTTAAAAAGAAGAACTAAAAGACAAGGCAAATTTTACGCTGAGAAGAGGATGATATTATGAAGCTGCAAAGAATATTGAGCTTTGCTCATTCTCTACTCCAAACTACCGTTTCAACTGGCGATACAGTTGTGGATGCAACTGTTGGGAACGGACATGATACAGAGGTGTTAGCAAAATTAGTCGGAAATCCTGGACATGTCTTTGGATTTGATATCCAAAACGAGGCCATTGTCAAAACACAAAAACGAATGAACGAACATATGCTTAGTGATCGAGTCACCCTTTTCAATAAAGGACATGAAACCTTAAAAGCTTCCATTCCAATAGAGCTTCATCGAACTATTACTGCCGCAATCTTCAATCTTGGGTATTTGCCTGGTGGAAACAAAAACATTGTTACACGAGGCAATACAACGATTTCTGCTATCGAACAATTATTAGAAATCATGCCACAAGAGGGGATCATCGTATTGGTGGTCTACCACGGACATCCTGAAGGTGCGCTAGAACGGAATGAAATAATAAATTATGTAAAAGAGCTTGATCAAATGCAAGCACATGTTATGAAATATGAATTCATCAATCAAAAAAATAATCCGCCATTCATCATTGCTATTGAAAAACGATAAGAAAATCCATTCTTATCGTTTTTTATATCATATTCTTTTCGTCTTTCACGCGGTTATTTAGCAATGCCTTTATAAAACTGGTAGGAATGACATTTTGCAATCCACGATATGCTCTCCCGTTCCAATAAAAGAAATAACTAATAGAGCCTGCATATTTCATCAGTTTTTTCGAGAGCTTTTGAACATCCTTTTGTCTATTTACCTTTTCATCTGACAAATACACCCCTAATAACCCTCGATTAATTAATTTATGAAATTTTTGATCTGGGAGTTTATTGGTATGTTT
>NZ_JBYSWK010000090.1:0-6827 GCF_058781025.1 Heyndrickxia sp. FW510-T9
ATGATTGACATAATAGGTCTATTGAATCTATTCATTTGATTTATATCGTAAGTAATTAAAATTCGATGTAGGGACTACTTTTTGGATATTGCCATCTTTATCTTTATAAATTTCAAATTCTTGATAGGTTTCCACGCTATATCCATCGACTTCTTCTGTATTTACCAATCTCTCTTCTAATGTTGGTGATTCGAGATTTGCGGTTTGAGCATCTTTATCAGAAAATGTCGGGACATCTGTAGTAATTTGGTCAAGGTCTTGATTAGAAAGTGTATTTAAATAAGCAAATGTAATCAAGCAAAAAAGAATGATAATGAATGCATTTCGTTTTGATTTCAATATGGTTTTCAAAAACGATCACTCCTTCTATGGCAAAACATCTTTATCTCTTTTTTATGCTTGTCTCTAAATCATTATTCTAATTTACGAAAGAAATAGAAAAAACTATTATCTTAAACATTCTTTATTTCTCTACTATAATAAACTAAATCATTTTATAGTATAAGAGGGGAATAATAATGCTCAATATTTTAACCATTATTATTGGATCATTAATTGTAGGTATTGCATATAATTTTTTTCTAATACCTCATCATATTTTGAGTAGCGGCTTAAGTGGAATTGCCATCATGCTTGGCTTTATCACACCTATTAATACAGGTATTTTTAATTTACTTTTGAATTTCCCACTTTTAGTGTTAGGTTTTGTAAAACTTGGGAAACGATTTATTTTTTACACAATATTATCCGTCATAGTTCTTTCGGTTGGTTTGTATGTAATCCCTGTTATCAAAATAACAACAGAGCCACTATTAGCTTCTTTAACAGGAGGGGTATTAACAGGTGTTGGAATTGGATTGATTTTCCGTGCATCTGGGTCATCTGGTGGTTTCGATATTATCGCTATGCTTTTAACAAAGAAGAAAGATTTCCCCCTTGGTGCAATAATCTCTGCTATGAACGGAGTAATTGTGGTAATGTCAGGATTTATTTTCTCATGGGATGCAGCCCTTAATACGATGGTGGCAATCTTTGCGACAGGGAAGGTAATTGATACCATTCACACAAAGCATATAAAATTAACGTTAACGATTGTTACTAAACAAGGCGAGGAAATGAAAGAAAAGCTATTGGCTAATTTATACCGAGGTATAACGTTAATGAATGGCGAAGGGGCGTATTCGGGAGAAAACCGCAAAATTCTCATGACGGTGATTACTAGGTATCAATTAACAGAAGTAAAAAAAATAATTCGTGAAATAGATAAAGAAGCCTTTGTAAATATAACAGAAACAGCTGAGGTTATGGGTTTGTTTCACAGGGGATAACAATGAATGAAAGACAACAACCTTTACGAAAACAGCCTTAGTAAAATAGAGGTAGTATGTGATAAAATAGGAAATATAAATAACGTCCACATGAATTGTTAATGTGGGCGTTATTATCGAATGTTACATAATTAATAGAAGGAGAAGAATAATGGAAAAAATACTTATTTTCGGACACAAAAATCCAGACACAGATACAATTTGTTCTGCCATCGCATATGCAGAGTTAAAGTCAAAGCTTGGCTTCGATGTTGAACCTGTAAGACTAGGCGAAATGAATGGGGAAACAAAATATGCATTAGATTATTTTAAAATGGATTCACCTCGCTTAGTTGAAAAGGTTGCAAGCGAGGTAAAAAACGTTATTTTAGTTGACCATAATGAACGTCAACAAAGTGCGAATGATATAAATGAAGTTCGCATTCTTGAAGTTATAGATCATCACCGCATTGCGAACTTTGAAACAAGTGACCCTTTATATTACCGCGCTGAACCTGTTGGATGCACTGCAACTATCCTTAATAAATTATATAAGGAAAATGGAATTCAAATCCGCAAAGAAATTGCAGGCTTAATGCTGTCAGCAATTATATCTGATTCACTTTTATTCAAATCACCAACTTGCACAAATGAAGATGTAGAAGCTGCAAAGGAATTAGCTTCTATTGCAGATGTAGATGCGCAAAGCTTTGGATTATCAATGTTAAAAGCAGGAGCAGATTTAAGCGATAAAACAATCGACCAACTTATTTCACTTGATGCAAAAGAATTCCAAATGGGTGAATACAAAGTGGAAATTGCCCAAGTGAATGCCGTTGATATTAACGATGTCTTCTCACGTCAAGCAGATGTAGAAAAAGCTTTATCAAATGTTATAGCTGATAAGCAATTAGATTTGTTCTTATTTGTTGTAACAGATATCTTAACTAACGACTCTACAGCGATTGCGCTAGGACGTGGAGCAAAAGCCGTTGAGAAAGCTTATAATGTAGAGCTTATCAACAGTACGGCTGTATTAAAAGGTGTTGTCTCTCGAAAAAAACAAATCGTTCCAATTTTAACTGAAACATTTAAGACAATTGAACTTTAATTCAAAAGAAAAAAAGGAGTAGTGCTACATGTGTAGCATTACTCCTTTTTTCATGTATAAAAGGAGAAACAAAATGACAAATTATTTATTATTCCATACAAATGTTAAATTGTTTTGAAAATTTGTTGTTCCTTTTGTAAAGATTTCGTAAATTTTTGTCGATTTATCTTCCTATTTGGTGAAAATCATTTAAAATGGTGTAGGTGATGTTTTTATTAGAGCTGTTTTCTTAATAGAATATTGCTTTTCGTCACTTGTTATTAAATCGAAAGTGGACTTAGTTTCGGGTATCTTTTCTTAAAAGGTAATTCTTTCTTAACTTAAATTAAGATGGTTATAAGATTTAAGTTTTTAAAAACAACAAGGTTTTAAGAAAAGAGCCTTAAAAGAAAACAATTTTGGGGGAATAGGAATGCCAATCATTGAAAAAAAAGATAAATTTTCACTAATGTTAGGCAATATTACTGCTAATTTGGAAGATAGTGCTAAATTTTTAACGGAAATGCCGATTCAAAATGCCGATGATTTAAAAACACTTTCAACAACTATGAAACATTACGAATCTATAGGAGATACACTGATTCACGATATTATCGTTGAACTCCATAAGGCATTTATTACTCCAATTGATCGTGAAGATATTCTTCAACTTGCTATGCGGTTAGATGATGTGTTAGATGGCCTTGACCATGCGGCATCGTTGATGGAAATGTATTCTATTACACAGCCAACAGTCTACATGAAGGAATTTGTGACTGAAATTTTTGGGAGTTGTCAAGAAATCTCTCAGTCTATCCAATTTTTAGCAAAGAAAAAACTATTAGAAATTCGTCCACATACTATTAAAATCAAAGATTATGAATCAAAATGTGATACTATATTACGCGCTTCAGTAAAAGAATTATTTGCAAATGAAAAAAACCCAATTACGATCATCCAATATAAAGAGATTTATGAAAACCTTGAATTAATTTCAGATTACTGTCAGGATGTTGCCAATATACTTGAAACCATTATCATGAAAAATGCATAAGGGGAAGAGCCGCGAATGAATTCAATTTTAATACTAACAACTCTTATCGTTATCTTTGCACTTGTGTTTGATTTTATCAATGGATTTCATGATACAGCAAATACAATTGCTACTTCTGTATCTACGAAAGCGTTAAAACCGAGGCAGGCAATTTTACTTGCATCAATTATGAATTTTGTTGGGGCTCTTACTTTTACGGGAGTAGCCAAAACAATTACAAGTGATATAGTAGATCCATTTCAACTTCCAAATGGTGGAGTAGTAATTCTTGCTGCATTATTTTCAGCAATAATTTGGAATCTGATTACATGGTATTATGGAATTCCTAGCAGTTCTTCCCATGCCATAATCGGATCTATAGCAGGAGCTTCCATTGCCGCTGCTGGTTTTGGTGCTATTAAATTTCATGGGTTTCTAAAGATAATTGAGGCTTTACTCATTTCTCCAGTCATTGCATTTGTTATCGGTTTTATTATTTATTCAATCTTTAAATTGACCTTAAAAAATAGAAATCTTGCAAAAACGAATAACCAATTTCGTTTGATTCAAATTGCTACTGCTGCGATTCAATCTTATTCTCACGGTACAAATGATGCTCAAAAATCAATGGGAATTATTACGATGGCACTTATCGCAAATCATTATGTAACATCAACTGATATTCCTTTTTGGGTTCAATTATCGTGTGCTCTCGCAATTGGAATAGGTACTTCTATAGGTGGTTGGAAAATCATCAAAACAGTTGGTGGGAAAATCATGAAAATTCGTCCAGTAAATGGGGTCGCTGCCGATTTATCATCCGCACTTATTATATTCGGTGCTACTTATATTCATATGCCAGTTAGTTCAACACATGTTATCTCTTCCTCTATTCTAGGTGTTGGCTCTGCGCATCGTATTAAAGGAGTTAAATGGGGTACTGCACAAAGAATCCTTATTACATGGGTGATTACCCTGCCTATCTCAGCAATCTTAGCTGGCTGTTTTTACGGTATAATCCATTTATTCTTTTAAAATAAGAAAAACAAATGAAAGTATTTGATTAATTGTATCAAATACTTTTTTTTACATTCTCTAATAGTATAATGAAGATAAAAGTACGTATTTGCGAGGAGTTTCAAATGAAATTAATTATTGCCGAAAAACCTGATCAAGGCTTGAAATTAGCAGCTCCATTTTCCTTCACAAAAAGGGATGGTTATGTGGAAATTGCTCCAAATCAAATATTTCCAAGAGGAGCTGTACTAACATGGGCAATTGGTCATCTTTGTGAGCTTATTCCCCCTGAAGAGTATGATCTTAAGTGGAAGAAATGGTCACTCGAAACATTGCCAATCATTCCTAATCATTTCCAGCATCGTGTAACAAAATCAAAATGGAAGCAATTTAACATTATTAAAGGATTTGTACAACGGAAGGACATTGATGAAATTATTATTGCGGGTGATGCGGAGCGGGAAGGCGAAGCAATTGTTAGAATCATTTTAGAAAAATGCAAAAACCAGAAGAAAATGAAGCGTCTTTGGATTTCTTCTTTAACTACAAAATCGGTAATGCAGGGTTTTGAGAATTTATTGGATGAATCCGAAACACGCAATATTTATTACGAAGCGCTCAGCCGTGCTTGCGCTGATTGGTTAGTTGGCATGAATGCTTCAAGGGCCTATACACTTTTACTGCAAAAAAAGGGAATATCGGATGTTTTTTCAACTGGAAGAGTCCAAACGCCAACTCTCGCATTAATCGTCAAACGTGAAAATGAAATTGCGAATTTTACATCTGAGCCATTTTGGGAGGTCTTTGCTACATTTAATATAAACGGAAAAATGTATGAAGGAAAATGGCATAAAGACGGGGAAACAAGACTGAATAACGAGTCTATGGCCAAGAAAATCGCCGGGTTTTGTAAAGGGAAAGAAGCGAACATTTCTTCCATTGAAAAGGAAAGGAAAGAATTTCAACCACCTTTATTCTTTAATTTATCTGCTTTACAAGCGACCGCAAATAAACTCTATAAATTCTCTCCGAAAAAAACCCTTGATATAGCCCAAAAATTATATGTAAAAGGCATTATTTCCTATCCACGGAGTGATTCGAGCTTTGTTACAAAAGAGGAGGCAATGAGTTTTCCTGAAATACTTCAAAAGATAAGTAAAATGGATTCATATAAAGCCTATTTTCCACTTCCGATAACATCTATTCTGAATAACTCTCGCTATGTGAATGAAAAAAAAGTGACCGATCACTATGCAATTATTCCAACTGAACAAGTTGTTAATCCTTCTAAACTCTCTGCTGAAGAAGAAAAAATCTATTCTCTAATCGTCCAGCGTTTAATTGCAGCACATTATGAAAAGGCAATCTTTGATTATACGACAATTCATACATTGGTAGAAAATAGAGCAACCTTTATATCAAAGGGAAAAGAACAGATTCAAGAAGGCTGGAGAAAAGTAATTTATCAAAACAATCCGGAACAAAAAAGCGAAAAAGCGGAAGATGAGCAGGATTTACCCACTTTAAGAGATGGAGAGAAAGGTGTTGTCCAAGCTATTAAAGTAAAGGGTGGAAAAACACAGCCACCAAAGAGATATACAGAAGGACAGCTCATTACATTGATGAAGACTGCCGGTAAGCATCTGGAAGATCAAGAACTTATAAAGGTTTTAAACAAGACTGAAGGATTGGGAACGGAAGCTACTCGTGCTGGTATAATAGGAGTATTAAAGGATCGTAAATATATAGATGTAAAGAAGAATCAAGTATTTGCTACAAACAAAGGAATGTTATTAATAGAATCTATTGGCACTAGTATATTAGCATCACCTGAAATGACAGCAAAGTGGGAACAAAGGCTGCATGAAATTGGTGAGGGGAAAGCTTCCCCAAATCACTTTTTGGAACAAGCTAAGAAACTATCGATTAAACTAATCGAGGATGCGAAAGAATGTAGCGGAAGATGGAATTTTCAATATTTTGATTTAGAAGAATTTAAAGCAAATAAAACCTCTGCAAAAAATAAGAAGCTTGGGACGAAGTTAGGTAAATGTAAAAAATGCGATGGTGATGTCGTTGACAAAGGAAAAATTTTTGGATGTTCTAATTACAATACTACTAAATGTGATTTTGCCATATCCAAGAAAATATTAGGAAGAACTATTTCCCAATCAAATGTAAGAAAGTTACTCACTGAAGGAAGTACTGATTTTATCAAAGGGTTTAAAAAAGATGGAAAAGAATTTATAGCGAAAATAGAATGGAAGGATAATAAAGTTGCCTTTTCATATCAGTAAGTTCATTTTGAATTGCTATTATTATTATTCCCTTTCCCTTTCCATTTTTTTATCATACTGTACATTGAGAACATGCAGAATAT
>NZ_JBYSWK010000091.1:0-6759 GCF_058781025.1 Heyndrickxia sp. FW510-T9
TATTTGCACCTTTTTTCATCTATCCTTAAACTTACAACATATAGTAAGTGGTACAATTGCAATTATATCTCTGATAAAAAACATCAAAAAAGGAAACCGCTTGAAAATCATTAAACAAAAAAGCTAGGGTAAGATCCCTAGCCTCAAACTATTTTACCTTTTCCACCACCAAGACATCTCAAACTATTTAATATAACTAAAATGGTACTTCCCTCATGGCCCACTACGCCTAATGGTAGATTGAGAAATTGAAAGAAGTTCGATGCAATTAGGATGATGATGACAGTGATGGAAAAAAAGATATTTTGTTTAATAATACGATTCATCTTTCTTGATAAACGGATGGCTTCCGCAATTCTTGAAAGGTCATTTTTCATTAGAACAACATCAGCCGTTTCCATGGCGACATCACTGCCTTCACCCATAGCAATCCCGACATTTGCTGTAGCTAGAGCTGGAGCATCATTGACACCATCCCCAACCATGGCAACATTTCCGTATTGTTCTTTTACTTTTTTTAATGACGATACCTTTGTTTCAGGCAAGCACTCTGCGATGTATTCATCAATTTGTGATTGTGCCGCAATGTTTTTCGCAGTATTCTCACTATCGCCAGTCAACATAATAGTACGTATTCCTTCATTTTTCAATTCAAGTAAAGCATCTTTTGTTTCGTTCCGTACTATATCTTGCAGAGCTATTACAGCGGCAATTCCAGTTGAATCTTTCACATAAACAACCGTTTTCCCTTCGTCTTCAAGCTTCTTGGCAGCACCGTCATTAAATTCTAGCGCCTCCTTGCTTCCAACAAAATCCTTTTTACCTATCAGCCATTCTTGATTATTTACGCTTGCCTTCAATCCCCATCCTGGTACATCTTCTATTTGTTCAGGCAGCAAAAGGACCTCTTGATTCTTGGATTTCCAAAACTGAACAATCGCAATGGCCAATGGGTGATTCGAATGATTTTCAATGGATGCAACAAAATGTAATAATTCACTTTCATTTAAATCAGTTCGAACAATCATATCGGTTACTTCTGGTTTCCCTTTTGTTAATGTACCTGTTTTATCAAAAGCAATTGCTTTCACATGACTCAAGCTCTCGATATGAACGCCGCCTTTAAACAAAATTCCTTTTTTAGCACCATTAGATATCGCCGATAAGGTTGCTGGCATGATAGATGCCACAAGTGCACATGGTGAAGCTACTACTAATAAAATCATCGCTCGATAAAAAGTTGTAGTCCAGCTCCAATCGAAAACAAAATGCGGAAGAACCATCATTAATACCACAACAGAGAGCACGATTTTAACATAGCCACCCTCGAATCGTTCGATAAAAAGCTGTGAAGGTGACTTTTCACTTTGTGCGGACTGTACGAGCTGAATAATTTTTTGAAATACGGTTTCGCTTGCAGGCTTCGTTACTTCCACTGTAATAGACCCATTCAAATTGATCGTCCCTGCAAAAACCTCGGAACCGCTATCTTTCGTAACTGGAATGGATTCACCCGAGATCGTTGATTGATCAATTGTTGTCATCCCTTGAGCAATCATCCCGTCTGCAGGAATACGTTCTCCTGGTTTCACTAAAATCATATCTCCTATTTCTAATAAAGATACATGCACGATTTCTTCACAACCATTCGTAACACGCATCGCGGTTTCGGGTTGTATATCTAGTAAAGAGGAGATTTCCTTTTGACTTTTATTCATGGTATATGTTTCAAGTGCACCGCTTAATGCAAAAATAAAAATTAGCATTGCCCCTTCTGCCCAATAACCAATAATTGCCGAACCTATTGCAGCAAAAAACATGAGCAATTCAACATTCAAATCTTTATTTTTAATCGTTTCCTCGATTCCCTCTTTGGCTTTGGCATAGCCACCGATAATAAATGCTGCCAGATAAAAAGCAATCGAAATTGATTCATGGTTCCATTTTGACAATATCCACGCTAATACAATTAAAAACCCGCTTGAAATGGCTGCGATTAATTCCATGTGGACAAAAAGCTTTTCCATACGAGGAAGGGAAGAAATTAGCACTTTCTCACTATTCGTAGATGCAAGTTGACCTTGTGACATGTTAACACCTCCATAATCATGTAGTTAAAGCAAACCTAATTTATGTCATGATCATTCCATTCAAGTATTCTTTGAAACTTTAACTCTACAATACACAATCTTTTTATAATCATTATTATATAATACATAATACATATCGGTTACAAAAAAGTCAATCTCAATTGAGAATTTTATAATCTAATTGAGAATAATTATTAATATCAATTTTACACACTTGTATTTCCGCTGCATAACATAAAGTAATTGCGATTGATAATTATTATTAATTAAAGATTATATGCCATGGTTTAAAATCGCGAACCCAAATGATAATTATTATTATTTAGATTTTATTTTAATCAACAACTCCCACCATATATATATGCACTCCTCTTCCTAGCGTACATCTAAGCCTTTTTCAAACAGGGTATTCACATAGAAAAAAGGAGTGCCGCATCACAAATATGATGCAACACTCCTTAATTAAGTTGAAACAGCAATCTTCCCTTTTAAAGTGCACGTTTTGAAAGATGTTAACTATTATCACCTTTGATATCATTCAATGACTTTTCGAAGCATATATTAACTGTTCTTTCATTTGAACGAGTTCGGTGCATGGTATTAGCAGGAATTGTAAACATTTCACCCGGTTTCAAGGAAACTGTTTCGTTGTTTTCTAAATCTATAAAAAGTTCACCTTCTAAAACATAAAACAGCTCATCACAATCTTCGTGTTTATGCCAATGAAATTCCCCATTTATCACAGCTATTCTAAGAGCGTGATCATTTACTTCGCTTACAATAAAATTTGTATAATCCTCTTGGTTTTGTACTAATTGCATTAAGTTAAACACTTCTAACTGACCTTTTTTTGGCATTATTTCTCCTTTAGAATACGTTCTTAATTAGTTTGTGCTCAATATCATCATGAATCCCATGTACTCATAATCCTAGATTAGTAAGTTGCCCCACCAATCACATACCACTATACAATATCTCGTTATTAACTTATTGAAATTCGAATTTTACTGGACGCAAGAATAAGTCTTCTAATGTTGCCTTTGCATCATTATTTTCGAATAAAATTTTGTATAAGGCATTACAGATTGGAAGTTCTACAGCATACTGTATTGCTAATTCCCTTAATGCCTTAACTGTAGAAACACCCTCCGCCAATTTTCCAAATCCTTCTCCTTCAACGTACGCTTGTCCAAATTTTCTATTATGGCTGTGCATGGAAAACAAGGTGGCTTCATAATCTCCCAAATGACTTAAACCGTAAATCGTTATATCATTTCCACCCATAGCTCTTACTAAACGAGAAATCTCTCGCGTACCTCGAGCCATAAGTGAGCCCTTTAAGCTGCTATAGCCTAATCCATCCAACATGCCTGCAGCAATTCCCATTACATTTTTCGTTGCTGCCCCTATTTCGTTTCCAATAAGATCCTGACCATAATAGAACCTTATTAAATCACTATTAAGCTCTTGAACAATCAGTTTTGTTATTTCAACATTTTCAGAACCAATGACCATACAATTTGGTATATTATTCACAAAATCCTGTACATGTCCTGGCCCTACCCAAACTGCTACATTCACATTTCTTCCGACTTCCTCACTGAATACTTGAGTAAGTCTTTTTCCACTTGAAGCTTCAAGTCCTTTCATACATAAAATAAATGTTTTATTTTGTATTTCTTTTAATAAACTTAATTGATTCGCAAAGGACCTTAGTTCTTGAGCACTGATTGAAATAATTATTATGTCCGCAAATGAAATTGCTTTCTCTAGAGAACTATTTAATTCAATAGTATCTGGTAAGGACAGATACTCATTTTTTCTAGTTTCATTTAATCCGAGAAAATTCCTTGAACTTTCCCTCCCCCAAAGCATTACATTATGTCCAACCTTATTGACATACCACGCCATAAAGGTACCCCATCGTCCACAACCTAAAACAGATATGTTCATATTTTTCCACCTTTAAATTAATTTTTTACGATATTAAATTGCTGATAAAAACGAGAAAGACCCACAATTTTAGTAAGGTCTAAGGTTATATTCGACCAACTAAACATCATTTCCTCTTTGTCCAAACTTTTGGATTACAAAAAAAGAAATGCTAAATAAATAATTTTTTGATACATATATATTTCTATGGATCAGTCCTAAGTTTATTCCAGCAATTATTCCACGGAGAAATGCTTAGAAATGAGGGTTTAATTTGACAGATAGGATATTATTAGGAATTGCAGTTATTATATTAGTTTTTAATTACTTAATTAATGATTGGTTTTTCCATTTAAAACCTAACTCATCTGGAACTTTTGTTGCCTTGATGATTATTATTGTTGTTATTAATAACAACTTAAAAACGAATAAAAAAGATTAAAAGAATTGAGAACTCACAATAATCTAGTCAATATAAAATAAAGGATGACGCTCGTTCAATTATGAACGAGCCCCTTTTTTATATTAAGGTTAAATTTGTCCTGAATATATAAATATTACTAACGGAATTATCGGTATCAAGAATAGAAAAGATAGGAACTTAATAAATCCAGTCTCACGTTTGTATAATGCTATAAGGCTTACAATTAATGAAATGATATAAAGTGCAACTCCTGGTAATAAAACATATAATTGTTGAATATAAGCAAGTCCCGCCCATATCAAGATAATACCTAGTATCGTTAAAAATAAAGAACATTTACTGTACAATTTCCCCAATAGTATTCCTCCCATTAATATTGAAGAAAGCCTTCTTCTCAAGATTACTAATTAATATATCCATCCTTAGTAGTACCTGTAGTTTAGTGATAATCCATTTATTAAACTTCATATAACTTCAATTTATCTATTATCATTGACTTATATATTTCCATTTCATAATTTGAATTATTAATTACTTCCTTTTTTATATTTAACAATTCAAATATTTCTCTTTCGACATCTCTTCTGGCTTCTAATACTTTCATCGTTCCTTCTATACCAGCATAACCGTTTTCTTTCCCATACCCTTGATTTGTGTAGTAATTAATAAATCCAGTTGACCATTCTTTTGGCCGTTCTTGAATAGCTTTTTTAAACGAGAACTCTAGATCAGCTTGATCCACATAAAATAAAATAGGATTTAAACTCTTTATAGTTTCTTCCAATTCCATTACATAATTTATTATTTTTTCTTTCTTTTCACCGTATTTAACCATTCCAATTGTTACTGGATTTTGAATAAAACAGCATTCAAAGATATATGTTTTGTTCCCCAAAATAGCTTTTTCAGTAAAACTTATCCATTTATCAACTATTAATTCAATATTTTGTTCTAGCGGTAATTCATATATATCTTTTTTTAATAGTTCACTAAATATTTCATCTGACAACTTTGTACCATATTCATTTTTTATTTTCTGATACGGGAGTAAATAATTATACTCTCTTTTCATTACTCTATCATTAAATACTTTTTCAAAATCCCCGCTGTTGGCTAATAACGTTTCGAACTCATTTTTATTAAGACAAGATACCCCATCATAATCAGCATGGTGATCCAAATTTCCCTCTAAAAATAACTCTACCTCTATATTTCTTTCCGTCAGAATATCATAGATTAATTGCGCAGTCGTTGATTTCCCAAATCCGGGTAAACCTTCTACTATTATTAATTTGGTGTTCATAAAAGGATTGTCCACTCCTTTTTAATGTCTCAAATCTAAAATATATTTTAAAAAACAATCCTATCACTCCACTGCACTCACCTCAAATAGTCAATAAGATGTTATTCTCTTTTCGCGATAGAATTCCCTTCTTATAAAAAAAGAGCGATCCTTTTGGACCACTCACTATTTTGGTTTTAATCATCACAAAACATTAAGATTATATAGCGGCTATTATTCTTACTTTAAGTTAAAAATCCCTTTTCCAGTTTCCATACTTATTGGCAATGATGAATGCTCATGTTTAATGGTCCAGGATCCATTTTCTTTTTTTAGCCCGAATGTGAATCTATTTGTTATCTGGCGAAGTTTCTCCTCAGTTTCTTCGTTATGCGCAGCGAACGTCACTGCTCCATGAACGAAAGCAATATTCGCATCTTCTTCCACTACTAAATCATTAAATATTACATTGAGAAAAACACCTTCATCACTTAAACTATTAAACCACTCCGTCGCCATTTTCCTCCATGAGGAAATATCGGTACTCTCCCAGTTCTGCCAGCAATCATAAACATGAATGTCAGGAGAATATGCAAATAAGAATTTCTCAACATTTTTCTCATGCACTGCTGATTGATAATTTTCGAGTACGCTCTGAACGTTAGTAAAAACAACTCCCATAACTACATCCCCTTTACGTTATAAAAATTTTTCACTTTTAAAACTACAGTATAATTTCTTTATCTATTACATATTTTCCTTTTTTAAAAAAATCTTGCTTGGTTTAATCCATAACAACAAAACAAAGCGGAGTATCTTTTATTTACGTTTTTCTAGATTTTTCTTCATAAGGGATGCTACTTGTATATTTTATAGACTAAAGAATCAACTTTACGTTTAGTTTAGCTACCACACATTCTCTTAATGTAACCATTCTTCCGCTTTTCTTACGTCAATGGGAACGTTCGACCCTTGATTGTGACCGTTCTTCCGCTTTTCTCACGTCAATGGGCACGTTCGACCCTTGATTG
>NZ_JBYSWK010000092.1:0-6278 GCF_058781025.1 Heyndrickxia sp. FW510-T9
CAAGGATCGAATTGAATCCGTGAGGATTCTAAGAGTCCCAAGTATTGAGTCTAATTATTTATGTGCGAAGTTTGAGTTATTTAATAATGAAAAAACAACCAGCTAAAATTTAGCTGGTCTAATATTTGGAGATATATGAGGTTGCATGACAATTTTCTGATGAGGAAATCTAGCGAAATTCGTTTTTAAATTTCACCTATTGAAATTCGCATTTCAAATTTCACCTGGGGCTAAAGTTTTTAAAGAGAAACCACTTTTGGATCATAATGATGTTGTGGAAATTGCATGGAATCTTGCTCTAAGGAGTCTAATCGTTGAGTGAGCTTAAAGATGCGATGGTTCGCCCTACCTAGTTTTAATATGAGGTCTTCTACCATTTTTTCTAGTACTTCTATTCTAGTATCGATATTTTCCAATTCATTTCTCCTTTATTAATTATTCGCT
Source organism: Heyndrickxia sp. FW510-T9 (assembly GCF_058781025.1). Taxonomy (NCBI): domain Bacteria; kingdom Bacillati; phylum Bacillota; class Bacilli; order Caryophanales; family Bacillaceae; genus Heyndrickxia; species Heyndrickxia sp. FW510-T9. The sequence goes on from NZ_JBYSWK010000092.1 coordinate 445, forward strand.
GGTTGAAGCTCACGGTCTTCCGATGGCTTTCCACCTAAGAACTTCACTGTTTCTGCCACTACTTCTGTTACATAAACTTTTTTTCCTTCTTGGTTTTCATAGTTCCTTGTCTGGAGGCGACCCACAACACCAATAACAGATCCTTTGGAGCAATATTTTGCCGTATTTTCAGCTGTTCTGTTCCATAAAGTGCATTGAACAAAATCCGCTTCAAATTCACCAAAGGTATTCCGAAAATTCCGATTCAGTGCAATGGTAACATTCAATACCGATTTTCCATCCATCGTTTTCCGCGGCTCTGGATCCTTTGTAAGTCTACCGACTAGCATTACCTGGTTAATCAAACATCCATTCACTCCCTTCTTCGTTAATGTACATCCATCATATAAAACAAATACCAGATAGTAAAATAAAGAAATTGATTATCTAGCCTATTATTTATTATCGATAATGAGCCTTTCTTATGGGCAATTAGTTGTTTTCGTCTTCAAGTTTTATAGAAAAAACGATTTTTAATAAAAAAGAATATTTTTTTCTTACATGCCTATTTGCTATTGTTAATATTATTTAATGTTGTGTGCTATAATTTTTACAACAAAATGCTCGGAGAGGCTCTTTTCTTAAACTTTGTTGTTTTTGTATTCGAAAAACTCATGAATTTTCCCTTCAGCTTTAGAATGGGCAATAAAATAAGAAAAGATGCCCAAAACTAAACCTTGATAGGAATCTAAACTAGGAACGAAAAACCAACAGGTTAAAATTGGCTTTTGGATGTTAACAATCTTTACGAAAACAGCCCTCGAAAAAACGGAGGATCAAGAATATGAAATCATTTAAGATCGTATCACTGCAGGTTATAGAGGATGGGAATATTAAAGATATTGTATTAGATGATGGCTTGATTATTAATAAAGAGGATGGAAAAATGACCTGGTTAATTGAGGCTTACATCAGTAAGGAGTATTATGATTTTTTCCGTAATGCTCAACAAAGTCCGAATGATTTAGATGTCCAAGTGGTGATTACTAACGAAGCAAATGACCCGGCTCCTTTTCGTACACATATAAGAGGAATTAAACAATTCGAAAACCATATTAGTGTATTACTTGAGGGATTCTTAAGAGTTAAAAAGAGCAATTTTGCGACGCTTCTTCTAAGTGATATTGTTAGAGAAGGGTTTACTGGTGAGGCGCTCATTCAGGAGTTTAAAGAAAGGCTGAAGAAGAGAACTCACTTTGTAGCTTCCAAAAAAGTTCAAGAATAGAAGTTAATAAGGCTCCTGAAATCATTCAGGAGCCTTTTTGTAACTGATTCCTTGCTTATTTACTTTTTGTAGTCTTCATTTTTAAGGTCTTTATTATATTCATTATCATTTTCATTTATATCATTCGTAAGTTTATTATAGTCTTTATCTGTATCCATTTGATTATTATTACTCTTATTAAACTTATCTTTATCTACACTATTCATATTTCTGTTTTCGTTAACACCATTATTTAAACTTGGTGGAGGCGGCTCTTGCTTTTTTATAGAGCATCCTACCAAAAATAAGGAAATGAGGAAAAAACCTACGCTCCGTTTAAGCAGTTTTCTATCCATGAAGACTTCTCCTTTCAAGATGTGCTTTACGGATAACTTTCCCCTTATGAACAAAAACATACTGAAAACATGGAAATCCCTTTTACGTAGCTATAAGCATTACTTTCCAAGTGCAAACATTAATTCTGTTTCACATACGACTTCTCCATCAACTTTAGCAACCCCTTTTCCTTTTCCAACAGGGCCCTTTAAGCGAAGTATTTCTACTTCTAATACTAACTGGTCTCCCGGTCTGACTTGGCGCTTAAAACGGCAATTATCAATTCCTGCAAAAAAAGCAAGTCTTCCACGATTCTCCTCCAATTTAAGCATAGCAACCGCTCCAACTTGGGCAAGTGCCTCCACAATTAGCACTCCTGGCATAACAGGGAAATCAGGAAAATGTCCGATAAAGAACTCTTCATTTCCTGTTACATTTTTTATTCCCACTGCTCTTTTTCCTTCTTCTACTTCCAATACTTTATCAATTAATAAAAATGGATAACGATGTGGAATGATATCTTTAATTTGCTGAATATCTAACATAGTATAACCTCCATTTGAATGAAAAAAGGAAAGGATAATCCTTTCCCCTTATTTTTTATTTACAAGATCAACAATATGAGTCCAAGTAGATTTCGTCAATGCATCCATAGGATTTCCATCGCCAATAACACCATATCCAACAATAATGCCGGATAATACACTGATCACAATCGCAAAAAGAATTAGGATGACTCTTAGCCATATTGGAATAAGCCGGACCCGGACCTTTTTCTGAGCAGTTTTTCGCCTTATCTCTGCCTTTTTCCTTTTTTTATATTGGGAACGTGTTTCTAATTTTGGTTGGATTTCCTTTTCTGTCATTCACAATATCTCCTTTAACGAAGACCATTTACTAAACCCATCATTTGATCCGAAATGGTGATTGCTCTTGATTGAAATTGATAGTCACGTTGTACGTTGATTAGCTTCGTCATTTCCTGGCTTAAGTCCACGTTAGAGCCTTCCAATGCCCCTTGCTGAATAGAAATATTATTCCTTCCAGCCCCGACCATATTAGTGAAAACATTTGTACCGGTCGTACCATTTTTCGGTAAACCAATTAAATTATCACCATATTGTTCAAAAAATTGCGGTTTATTTACAGCAATAACACCAAGATTAAATGCCTTTGTTTGACCATTGTCCAGCTTTACTTGAAGTGTTCCCTGATTTGTTATTGTATAGCTTTCCGCATTTGCGGGAAAGGTAATCATTTTATTATTTTCATCCAAAACAGGGTAACCAGAATTATTAACAAGCATCACTTCGTTTTTTCCAACAGGTGAAAGTGATAAATTTCCATCTCTCGTATAACGGACTTCATTTTCACCATTTTCACTAGTTAATACCTTTAAAAATTGATTTTCATTTGTAAAAGCAATATCTAACGGACGCTTCGTTTCCTTTATACTTCCTTGTGTTAGCTGCATCGTAGATTGTGCAATTTTTGCACCAGTGCCTAAGCGAATGCCAAGCGCCGTATTTCTGCCTATTTCTTTTGTAGGATCAAGCTGATTATTGAATTGTTGGTAGAGAAGATCTGTGAAGGTTGCTTCCCTATTTTTATAACCAGTTGTGTCAACATTGGCCATATTATTGCTAATAATATCGAGTTGTTTTTGCAGCTGATTCAATGTATTAGTTGCAATAATCATAGAATTATTCATCGGAATAACCTCCTCACCTTTCTAGCCATTTACTCGTCCAACTTCATTTACCGCTTTATCCATACTATGGTCATATGCTTGTAAAACTTTTTGGTTTGCTTCGAAGCTTCGGTACGCTATTAACATATCTGTCATTGATTGTGATACATCTACATTTGACTGCTCCAAATAACCTTGTTTTACTTGGAAACTTGCATTAGAAGCTTGAGGCAAAGTTGAATTATTGCCCATTCGATATAATCCGTCGCCTTCTTTTATCAATCCATTTGGATTTGCGGCGTATCCGATGCCTAGAGTTCCTACCTGTCTACCATTTTCAATAATATTGCCACCTGTGTCGACGGAAAAATCCATGCTGTTTAAATGAATTCGATTTCCATTCTGGTTCAAAACATATTGACCGCTTGCGGTTGTCAGGTAACCATCCCCATCTAAGGTAAAGTTTCCATTACGTGTATATTTTACTTTTCCATCATTGTCTTGTATGGAGAAAAATACCGAGCTTGTTGAATTCGGATTTATATCTTGAAGTGCTAAATCTGTCTTACTTTGTGTTTCTTGCAAATCCCCTTGGAGGAATTTAGGTTGAACCTCTTGCATGTATACGCCTGTATTTACCGCCCCTACTTTTGAAGAAGTAGGCATTGTAAAAGCATTATCAACCGGTACCGTCTCTTGACCCATCCGCTGTAAAAGTAACTCAGGAAAGGCTCTCATAGACGATTGATCCACTTTAAATCCAGGGGTATTTGCATTAGCCATATTATTTGTTAAAAGATCTGTTTTTCGTTGCTCTGCGATCATTCCAGCCGCTGCAGTATAGAATCCTCTTAGCATGTTTCATTCCCCCAAAAGTGATTTTCACACACAAAATTATGCATATCTTCGACTTGCAATTTTGTCCATATTCTCAAGCATGATGCCTGTACCGATTGCTACAGAATCCATTGGATTTTCAGCCACTAATACCGGTACCTTTAACTCTTCTGCTAATAATTGATCAATGCCGTGTAGTAATGCTCCGCCACCTGTTAAGATAACACCGCGATCAATAATATCAGCGGATAATTCAGGAGGAGTTTTTTCGAGAACATTTTTTGCAGCTTGCACAATTACTGATACAGATTCTTTTAAAGCTTGTTCAACTTCCTTAGAGTTTACCGTTATCGTTCTTGGAAGACCTGTAACCATATCGCGCCCGCGAATTTCCATTTCTTCTTTGCGCGCACCAGGGAATACAGTTCCAATGTTTATTTTAATATTTTCCGCTGTGCGTTCACCAATTAACAATTTATATTCTTTTTTAATATATTGAAGAATTTCACTATCGAATTTATCTCCAGCCATTTTGATAGACGCAGATGTTACGATATCTCCCATTGAAAGAACTGCGATATCTGTCGTACCACCGCCAATATCCACTACCATATTTCCGCTAGGCTGGAAGATATCCATTCCTGCTCCAATTGCTGCTACCTTTGGTTCTTCTTCAAGATACACCTTTTTACCGCCACTTTTTTCAGCTGCTTCACGTATAGCTTTTTGCTCAACACTCGTAATATTTGTTGGACAGCATATAAGGATTCTTGGCTTTGATAAAAATCCTTTTACATTCAATTTATTAATAAAATGTTTTAACATAGTTTCTGTCACGTCAAAATCGGCAATTACTCCGTCTTTTAATGGGCGAATTGCTACAATATTTCCAGGTGTTCTTCCCACCATTCGACGAGCTTCCTCACCAACTGCTAAAACCTTATTAGCATTCTTATCAATAGCCACCACTGATGGTTCATTTAAAACAATTCCTTGTCCTTTTACATGAATTAGTACATTAGCTGTACCTAAGTCTATTCCAATATCTTTTGCAAACATATGTTAAACTCCTTTCGTAATAGGCAAACTGCATAATCGTTATGGCAGTTTTCTTATAAATTGTAATTTTTCGTACATTATTATTAATCCTAATGTTAGCTTGGTTTCGTAGCATCTTTTCTTAAAATGATTATTGCTTATAAACTAAATAAGAATTGTTATAAGGTTTCGTCTACAAAAGGCAGCAAACTTTAAGAAAATAGCCATTGTTAAAGGGCAATCTATGTAAATTTTATTCATGTCAAAAGTCCCTATTTCCCTAATTTTATATTTTATCATATTTTTGTCGATATTAGGCATTCATTGTCAAAAATTCTTAAAAAAATTAGTAAAAAAATAGGAAACGAAATTATGGACAATAAAAGACCATTAGCCATCCTTCATAATCAGGTATTTATATGTTGTCCGACCTGCTTTTACTGCGCTTTTATAGTCCCTAAAAAAGGATTGTTCAAGCAGGTCTTCCACATTTTTTTATTAATGGATTTGTTAAATAATATTGTTGTCCCTCATACAGCCTTATGTATACACGTAAGGCTGTAAATCAACAATAATATTAACAAAACCTTAATCGAGTAGGAGGAGGTGATTAACCACCGTACGTACCGTTCGGTATACGGCGGTTCGAAAGTTTTATGGTATCAAATTATTATATGGGAAAGTTGCTTC
>NZ_JBYSWK010000093.1:0-6208 GCF_058781025.1 Heyndrickxia sp. FW510-T9
TGACACCATAGTGTCAGGCACCACTAATGTGACACTACATTCGCGTATAGAATATACGTTGTTGAGTCATCATAGGTTTATGAAATTATTATAAGTGGTAAACATTGGGGCATGGATGGAGTATCTCATCAAATTGGAGGAAAAAAATGAAATACGTGATTGCTATCATTGGCTTACTTGTTGTAATAGGACTAGCCTTACTCGCAAGCAACAACAGGGGACACGTTCGTTATCGGCCGATTATCTTGATGATTGTTATTCAAATCATCTTAGCGGCACTTTTGCTTAATACTGAATTTGGTTTGATTTTTATTAAGTGGATTGCCAATATTTTTGTGAAACTGCTCGATTATGCTCAGCAAGGCATTTCGTTTGTGTTTGGAGGAATCGCCAATAAAGGGGAGTCTCCGTTCTTCTTAAATGTGTTGCTGCCGATTGTTTTTATTTCTGTTTTAATCGGGATATTTCAATACTTGCGCATCCTTCCACTCATTATGAAGGGTATTGGATATGTGCTGAGTAAAGTAAATGGGATGGGAAAATTAGAATCTTATAATGCAGTTGCTTCCTTAATGGTTGGGCAATCGGAAGTGTTTATTACGTTAAAAAAACAATTAGGACTTTTGCCACCTCATCGCCTATACACGCTTTGTGCTTCGGCAATGTCAACGGTGTCTATGTCCATCGTAGGAGCGTATATGACGATGATTCAACCAAAATATGTCGTAACCGCCCTCGTCCTAAATTTATTCGGTGGATTTATCATTTCATCCATAATCAATCCTTATCGGGTGGACAACAAAGAGGATATTCTGGAAATACAAAGAGAAAAGCAGAGCTTTTTTGAGATGCTCGGTGAGTATATTTTAGATGGGTTTAAGGTTGCGATTATTGTGGGAGCAATGTTGATTGGGTTTGTCGCGTTAATGGCCGCCATAAATAATGTATTTGATTTGATATTCGGCATCTCCTTCCAACAAATTCTCGGATATATTTTCTCCCCATTTGCCTTTTTAATGGGGATACCTAGTTATGAAATCGTACAAGCTGGTGGAATAATGGCTACAAAGCTCGTTACAAATGAGTTTGTTGCAATGATTGATTTAACAAAAATTCAAACTACCTTTAGCACAAGATCATTAGGAATTATTTCTGTATTTCTTGTTTCCTTTGCAAACTTTTCTTCTATCGGTATTATCGCTGGAGCTGTTAAAGGTTTAAGCGAGAAACAAGGTAACACCGTCGCACGGTTTGGTTTGAAATTATTGTATGGAGCTACGTTGGTTAGTATATTGTCGGCTATTATTGTTAGTTTTGTATTATGAGCTTTTATAAAACACCTTATAAAGCGGGTAAAATCTCAGCACTATTCACAACATTTTCATCAATGAATTCGTAATATAAATTCACATTCAAAATGGCTCGGAGTTTTCTTCCGAGCCATTCTTCTATAAAAATTAAACTTTATGAAATATTCCTTATATTGGAAACTCACTCTTTTTTTGGTCTTTTTGATCAGTTATAGCCCCATTACACAAAAAAAGAAGCGATCTTCTTCATCAAGATAATCGCTCTTTCGTTCAACAAACTTTTTTTCTTAAATAGTCCGCATTACATGCATCAAATATTCTTTTCGATTTAAGGGATTATAATCAACACGTTTCCTTATTGGATATTCATTCATTATTTTATAACCAGAAGGTTTTGTCATTAAAACACCTTCGCCCTCTGTAAAAGAATGCAGACCTCGCTTAAAATTCTCCGTTACATTTATTGGTAAGGTTCCTTTTATCAGAAACATCTCTTTCAAAGGAATTGGTTCCTCAAATTCAGCCTGTAAAGCTGATAATTTAAACATTGCTTTACTAATGCTGCCAGCCGGTACTGTCAATTCAAATTCATTCAATGGTTCAAATACATTTGTGTCTGCATTCTTCAGTGCTTGCATGAGGATAAGAGGCACTAAATTTCTGAAATCAGCTGCTGTCGTGACAGGACTAGCATAACCTGAATGTGTCAGTGTGATAATGATATCAGTAACTTCCCATCCATGCAGTCCTTGTTGTAAAACATCATGTACCGTGTCTTCTATTGCTTTATGGAATGACAGTGGCAAAGATCCCAACTCAACCTCAAGCTTATAAGTCACACCGCTTCCAATTTCCCCTGGTTCAATTCGGAATCCGACCGTGGCGTAAAACGGGTTATCGGGAGCGCCCATAATCTCATTTGCATAGCCAGTTCCTTTTGGTTTTTCTATACATACGATTCGGGTTTCCGAAAAAGAAACATCTAGTTGATATTGCTCCTTTAATGTTGTTTCGATTACTTCTTTTTGAACTTCACCGAAGAGTCGAATATAGATTTCATGATGAAAATCATCTTTCAGGATTTGAATTAATGGATCTTCTTCAGATAGTTCCATTAGTGCTTGATATAGATGGTGATTTTTTACTTTTTGTTGTGCTTCAATTCGTGTCTCAAGCTGAGGGGTAGCAAAATGAATGTCAACGATTTTTTCAGACCACTGTCCAATAACATCCCCAATCTTGATATCTTTCCATCCCCAAACTTTGCAAAAATCTCCCGCTTCTGCCTGTTTTGCCTGAACACTCTTTCCCTCACAGAATAGCTTCAGATTTTTAATTTTTTCCGAGTACGAATCGATTTCACCATCCATCTTTTTCCGATTTATGTTCACATACTCCCTTACATTCATACTTCCTGAAAAAACTCTGACATAGGCAACTTTTTCACCGGATGGCTCTCGTTCTATTTTAAACACCACGCCTGATAAAGGGGCATCTCTCCTGCTATGATTAGCTGGAAACATTTTTGCCACACCCTCAAGTAGTTCCTTCACGCCAATACCCGTCATCGCCGATCCAAAAAAGACAGGATAAAGCTTTGCTGTTCCTATTTGATTTAACAATGTTTGAATGACTCGACTCTCATCTATCAAATCTCCGTTTACATATGCTTCTAGAAATCTGTCATCATTCATTGCTAATAATTCAATCGTCTCTTCCAGGTAATCCTTTTCGTATCGCTTTGGGCAAATTTTCGCTTCCTTCGTCCCTATGTTCTCAACTGTATAGAAAGAGATAATGTTCTCGGAAAGCTTTCCCTTGATATTTTCGATTAAGGAAGTGGACTCCGCACCGCTACGATCAATTTTATTTATAAAGATGATGGTTGGGATTTCAAGTTTTTTTAAGATAGACATGAGTATTTTCGTTTGTGCTTGTATACCCTCCACAGCAGATATGACAAGAATCGCTCCGTCTAAAACAGAAAAGGAACGCTCCACTTCGGCAATAAAATCTGCATGTCCCGGAGTATCAATAAGATTTACTTTCATATCATTCCATAAAAAAGATACAACAGATGCCTTAATCGTTATGCCTCTTCTTTTTTCTAACTCAAGTGAATCTGTTTGTGTATTTCCTTGATCGACTTTACCGATCTCGTCAATTACATTGGTTTCGAATAAAATCCGTTCAGTCAAACTCGTCTTTCCAGCGTCTACATGCGCTACAATTCCAATATTTATAATGTTCATGTATTAATATCCTCATTTCGTTTCTCATTGTCATTTCCTCTTTTCGTTTGTTAAATTCCCGCACTATAATCACTCCATTCGATTTTATAAGATTATTATACTATTATTGGCAAAAATCTTTAAATACATTAACAAAAAATTATTGTAATTCGGAATTCCCTAACTTAAGTGAACAGAGAATCCTTTATTTTTAGTAAATGACCTTAATTTAAATGCTAGGAGGACAGGGGTTCCGTTGATATTTACAAAAAACCACAAGGAAAACACTGCTTTTTTACACGATAACGGAAACTTTGCCCGTGAAACCTAAAAATCAACCCATTTTGTCCTACATAACGGAACTGGTGAAATTGGCACTTCAAATTTCACTTGAGACCGCCAAACTCATATATATTATGTTTCACAAATCAAATTCCAATATTTTGTAACCATTACTCTATACTTACGTCTATATAGAAAAGAAAAAGGATGTGAAAGTGAATGCGATTTTGGAAACTATTAGTTTTGACATGCTTCTCTACGGTTTTGCTAGCTGCATGTAGTAGTAATAGTGAGTCATCTAAAGGTGGTAGCAAATCCTCATATGATGTTGCAAGTCACGAGAAAATGACAACACAATCCTCATTTAAACCAAACAGCGAAGCAAAACAAGTTTCTCCAAAAAATCAAGACCTGCCTTCCCGAAAAGTTATCTATAATGCCAGTCTGAATATGGAAGTGAAAAACTTGCTAGAAATACAAGATAATATTAGAAATCTTGTCAATCAAACGGGGGGCTATATCGTTGAAGAAAGAATGAGTCAGGATACAAAGGAACGACTGGAAAGCTTTTTAACCGTTAGAGTTCCTCAAGAACAGTTTCAATCGTTTCTTAGCAAAGTGAAGACATTAGGGATAAAAGTGGAGAATCAAACTATTAGTGGGCAGGATGTTACAGAAGAATATGTAGATTTACAATCACGATTAAAATCCAAGAAACTAGCCGAAAAAAGACTTATGGAATTTATGAATGAAGCCAAAGACACGAAAACATTATTGGAAATATCGAATGAGCTATCCAAAGTGCAGGAAGAAATCGAAGCGTTAGAAGGCAAAATAAAATATATCGACAATCAAGTCGATCTATCAACTGTAACCATTGATCTTTTTGAAAATAAAGTGGTGGTGCCAGGTCTGGATAACAACCACTTGAATACTTTGGAAAAAACAAAGAAACAGTTTATGAAGAGTATTAATTACCTTGTTTCCTTCCTTTCATGGTTGGTTGTTTTTGTTATAGGGAATATTCCAATCCTGATTCTAATGGGAATTATTTGCTTCATCATTTTTTACATTTGGAAACGAAAGAACAAGACCTCAAATGACAATACGATTGAGAAATAACTTAGCACGTTAATAGAGCTAACAAGAATGGAAAAAAAGTATACTTTGTAATCCTTTATATACCCAAAACTATAGCAATGCTAAAAGGCCTGAGCCCAGTTCAATACCGGGTTCAGACCTTTTAAGTTTCCTAATGAAATAACCTATCTAACTCTAAGGGGTTACTTCATTTCAAAGGGATATCTTTGATTATTTTACTACAGTTACATTCGAACTCTTACTCTGATTACCTGCTTTGTCTTTGGCGTAAACGGTTAAGATTGTGTTTTTTGTTTGGGCTTTAATTTTCACTTGGAAAGTCCCATTATTTGCAGTAACTGCTTTACCTAGCAATGTTTTTCCTTTATACACATATACCGTCGAGCCTTTTTCTGCTTTTCCTGTTACTTTAGTTGTTGCTTGTGTCACTTTATTCACACTTGGTTTTGCTGGAGGTGTTTTGTCTAAAACAGTCGCTTTGGTCGCTTTACTGATGTTTCCTGCTTTATCAGTTGCGGTAATCATTAGGACTGTACCGGCTTTCTGCAACGATGATAAGGTAACTTTAAAGTTTCCATTTTTATCTGTTACGGTTGTTGCAAGAGTTTTTGAACCAGCTTTTACCGTTATCTTTGAACCAGCTTCCGCTTTTCCAGTTATCACCTTACTATTATCTTTTACAGTATTAACAACTGGTGCTGTTGGTGGAGTGACGTCTTTTACGATTACTGTTGTAGCTTGACTTACGTTTTTCGCTGCGTCTGTTGCTGTAACAACGATCTTCGTGCCTGCTTTTTGTTTTGCTATTTTGATTTCGAAGTTTCCTTTGCTGTCCGCTGTAGCAGAACCAATCAATTTGCCACTTACCTTCGCTTCGACTTTTGCTCCTGCTTCCGTCGAACCTGTTATTTTCACATCTGCATCCGTTACTGGTTTGACAACAGGTGCTGATGGTGGGGTGACGTCTTTTATGACTACTTCTGTTCCTGAACTTACGTTCCCTGCTACGTCTGTTGCTGTAACAACGATCTTCGTGCCTGCTTTTTGTTTTTCTATTTTGATTTCGAAGTTCCCTTTGCTGTCTGCTGTAGCAGAACCAATCAATTTGCCACTTACCTTCGCTTCGACTTTTGCTCCTGCTTCCGTCGAACCTGTTATTTTCACATCTGCATCCGTTACTGGTTTGACAACAGGTGCTGATGGTGGTGTGACGTCTGTTACGACTACTTCTGTTCCTGGACTTACGTTGCCTGCTTCATCTGTTGCTGTTACTACAATGTTCGT